>JBAVZT010000192.1:0-3152 GCA_049588955.1 Rhodanobacteraceae bacterium
TTCGTTGACCATCTGCACGAATTGCGTGGCGCCCACTTCGCCATCGGTATCCGGTGGCGCGCAGTTGCAACCCACGCCGGGAAAATCAATGCCCTCGAAATTGAGGATGGGGCTCGGAATCAATGGCGTCGGCGCCGCGGTGTTCTGGACGACCGGATCCGGGCTGTCGACATGGTGAAGCGGCACCGGTGGATTCTCCGGGCCCTCATGGCCCGCTTCGGATTCCTCGCCCTTGCCGACGTAGGGCTGCTGCATCAATGACAGCGGCGCCGATACATCGTTCTTGTACGAATGAACGACCTGAACGTGGCTTGTGGTCTGCGATTGCTGCGCCGATACCGACGCGGTGGCGAACAGAAGGAGGGCGGCGGCGAATGCCGTCACGTGTTTGATCAGTGCCATCGAGAGTCTCCCCGAATCAAGATTTGCCGCTACAAAGGCGCCGTTGTTGCACGCCACGTTATGACTTCCGCGGAAAATATCCACGCGGCCAACTGTGTCGAACCTGCATCGCGTCACCCGTTTACACGCGTCCGCCCGCTGCCGGACCACACACTAAGCCTCACGGCGGATCGTGCACCCATGCCATCGGGAAGTCAACGCCGGATCTCCCCGCCGGATCACACCTTGAGCCGGTAACCGGTCCGAAATATCCACCACACACCGCCGAAACAAAGTGCCAGAAACACCAGTGTCATGCCGAGGCTGAGTGCGACGCTGACGTCGGCGACGCCGTAGAAACTCCAGCGGAATCCGCTGATCAGATACACCACCGGGTTGAACAGTGTGATCTTCTGCCACAGCGGCGGCAGCATCCTGATCGAATAGAAGCTGCCGCCGAGAAACGTCAGCGGGGTCACGATCAGGAGCGGTACCAGTTGCAGTTTCTCGAACCCGTCGGCCCAGATGCCGATGATGAAACCGAACAGGCTGAAGGTCAGCGACGTCAGTATCAGGAACGCGAGCATCCACCATGCATGCGCGATGTCGAACGTGACGAACGCGCGCGCGGTGACCAGGATGATCAATCCGAGAATGATCGACTTGCTCGCCGCCGCGCCGACATAGCCGGCGACGACTTCGAGCGCCGAAACCGGCGCCGACAGGATCTCGTAGATCGTGCCCGAGAACTTCGGGAAAAAGATCCCGAACGATGCGTTGGAGATACTCTGCGTCAACAACGACAGCATGATCAGGCCCGGCACGATGAAGGCGCCGTAGCTGACGCCGTTGATCGCCGTCATGCGCGAACCGATCGCGGTGCCGAACACGACGAAGTAGAGCGATGTCGAGAGGACCGGCGAAACGATGCTCTGCAGCAAGGTGCGCCAGGTGCGATTCATCTCGAACAGGTAGATCGCGCGGATCGCATGGATGTTCATCGGCGCTCCCGCACCAGGCTCACGAAGATATCCTCGAGCGAACTCTGGCTGGTGTTGAGATCCTTGAAGTCGATGCCGAGTTCGCCGAGGCGCCTGAGCAATCCGGCGATGCCGGTGCGTTCGCCCTGCGCGTCGAACGTGTAGATCAGATCGCTGCCGTTGTCCGACAGTTCGAGCCGATAGCCGTCGAGCGAGTCGGGCACCGCTTCGAGCGGGCTTTGCAGATGCAGCGTCAACTGCTTTCTGCCGAGCTTGGCCATGAGCACGGATTTCTCCTCGACCACGATCAACTCGCCCTTGCTGATCACGCCGATGCGATCGGCCATTTCCTCGGCCTCTTCGATGTAGTGCGTGGTCAGGATGATGGTCACACCGGTCGCGCGCAGCGAGCGCACCATTTCCCACATGTCGCGGCGCAACTCGACATCGACGCCGGCGGTCGGCTCGTCGAGAAACAGGATCGACGGCTCGTGCGACAGCGCCTTGGCGATCATCACGCGGCGTTTCATGCCGCCCGACAACGTGATGATCTTGCTGTCGCGCTTGTCCCACAACGACAGCGCCTTGAGCACCTTTTCGATGTGCGCGGGATCGGCAGCCTTGCCGAACAGGCCGCGACTGAAGCTCGCCGTAGCCCACACGCTTTCGAACGCGTCGGTGGACAGTTCCTGCGGCACCAGACCGATCATCGAGCGCGCCGCGCGATAGTCGGTGACGACATCGTGGCCATCCGCGAGCACCGTGCCCGAAGTCGGATTGACGATGCCGCAGACGATGCCGATCAACGTGGTCTTGCCGGCGCCATTGGGGCCGAGCAGCGCGAAGATTTCGCCACGACGGATGTCCAGGTTGATGTTCCTGAGCGCCTGGAAGCCGCCGGCGTAGGTCTTGCTCAGTCCGGTGATGGAAATGATCGGTTGCAAGGTATCTCCAATGTGCGTTGTCGACCCACGCCTCATGTCGCACGCAAGGCAGCCGTTGCGCAGGGAAACACGCAGTGCAGGTTGAACGCGGCGAAATCCACGCAACTGCAATCCACTGCGACGGCTGCCATCCGATGCGATGGGGATTGCTGCGCTCAACCCATCCTACCAAGACTTTGAAAGTTCGCGGGGTCGAAGCGTGACCAGCCGCCCTTGCGTTTCACGCCGTGCCTGCAAACAATGCCGTGGACTTTCGGGGAGATGCGCCATGCCGATTCGTTGCTGTCTGCTTTCGCTCGCGCTGGCGATCTGTGCTGCCGCCCACGCAACGCCCGCGACCGGGCCGTCGCGCGTTTTCACCGGAGCCGACCTCTTCAATCTCGAGGTCGCCACCGATCCCGAAATCGCTCCGGACGGAAAATCGATTGCATACGTGCGGCGCTCCAACGACATCATGACCGATCGCGCGCGCTCGACGATCTGGTTGATCGATGTCGCGAGCGGCAGGCAGCGGCCGCTGGTAGCCGGAGCCGGATCGCACGGCCAGCCGCGCTGGTCGCCCGATGGCAGCAAGCTCGCGTACATTTCGAGCATGCAGGGCGGCGGCGCACAACTCCATGTGCGCTGGATGGCAAGCGGCGTGACGGCGCGCGTGACCGGACTGCCGTATGCACCGCACGGCATTGCGTGGTCGCCGGACGGCACGCGTATTGCCTACACGATGCTGGTGCCGGACGCCCCGATGAAACTTGGCGGCGCGCCGCAAAAACCCGAGGGCGCAAAGTGGGCTGCGCCGCTGGAGGTCATCGACGCCGTGGTCTACCGTACCGATGACGAAGGCTATGCC
>JBAVZT010000193.1:0-2775 GCA_049588955.1 Rhodanobacteraceae bacterium
GCCGAGCTGCGCGATCGCGGTTTCCTGGTCGCACGCGTTGACTTGAGCGTTTCCGACTGACCCACGTTCTTTGGCAAGTCCCGGGTCGCCAGGTCTTCCTGGAACAGCATCTTGGGCTTTCGACACCTCCGGATCCGGCAGGCCGTCAACGGCAACGGACCGTCACGGCTGCGCCATGCCGCAAGAACGCTCTCGTTTCGTGAGCGCCCCAAAGAATTGCCGTGCCTCCGTTTTCATGGGCGAGAGGGTTTTTGGCCTCACCGCAACCGACCAAAAACTGCATTCGCTGGATCCCCCAAAATGCGATCGTTGTCACATAATTCACATTCGGCATTTGTTAACTTTTATTGCGGGTGAGCAGGGATAACCGTCTTCGTAACGGCCAAGTGCCAGCAGGCGCCGCGCCGAAACGCCGGTAGAGCGCGACGAGACGGCAGCATTCACACCGCAGGGGAAATCAAAAATGGACGTCTTTACCAGCCGCGCACTTCGCTGCCTGGGGTTGACCGGTATTGCTCTTCTTCTGGTCGCGGTGGCGCCCCCGAGCGCGCTGATCCGCGCGGTTGCACAGGGTCTCGATAACGGCAACGGGGTCCACGATATCGCGCCCGCAAACAACCCGGACACGGGCACCTTGGCAGGCAGCGCAAATACCGAAGGGGGCGCAGCAACCTATACGGTGCCGATCGTCGTACCTCCCGGGCGCGCCGGCATGCAGCCGGATCTGGCGCTGACCTACAACAGCCGCGGCGGCGACGGTGTCATGGGCATGGGCTGGTCCATTTCGGGCCTGAGTTCCATCCACCGCTGCCCGCAGACACCGGAACAGGATGGGCAGACACTCGGCGTTTCCTATTCGAACAGCGATCGGTTGTGCCTGGACGGCGAGCGTCTGGTCAAGGTAAGCAGCGGCAACTACGGGCAGCCGAATACCGAATACCGTACGGAGATCGACAGCCACGCGCGCATCACGCAGATCGGCGGCGATCTCGAGTCTCCTTCGACTTCCTTCAAGGTCGAACAGAAATCCGGCCGCATTCTTTACTACGGAACCAGCGCGAATTCGCGCGTGGTGCCCGCAGTGCCGGGCGGAAACAACACCAAGCCGCTCTCCTGGCTTGTGGACAAGGTTCAGGACCGTGTAGGCAACGATATCCGCTATGCCTATCACGACTACGGCGATGGCGAGGTGTTGCCTCTGACCGTGACCTACACCGGTTCGAGTTCCGGCGCCGGTAATCGCTCGGTCAATTTTGCCTACCAGCCACGCACCGCCATCAGCGTCGTCAACGATATTTCGTCCAGCTATCTGTCGGGGAAGCTGACGATGCAGACGCAGGCGTTGCAGTCCCTCACGACCAAGGTGGGAAACACCATGGTTCGCCAGATCAGGTCTACCTATGTCAGTTCGGCATACAACGGCCGGCTGCTGCTGCAATCGCTGCAGGAATGCGCCTACGATGCGAGCGACTCCGGTTGCCATCCTGCCACGCAATTCGGCATGAACGATGGCTCGCCGGACTACGAGCCCACGTCACTGGCCGCTTTTTCGGGGTTGATCGACAGCGACACGCACCAAGTCCAGGTGATTGCTGACCTGGACGGAGACGGGGCACGCGAGGTCACCGCGGATGTGGGCGCAGCCGACCGCGATCACCGCCTGTTCCTGTTGCAGATGACCGCCGATCGTCAGGTAGAAAGCGCGGTCGACCTCACCGACACGCCGTTCGCATTTCGGCCCGAGTTCTACATGGACGTCGATGGCGACGGCCGTGCCGAACTGATCGAGCGGTCGGGGGCCTCGATTTCGTTCGACGTGTGGAGTCTCCCGCGCGGCGTCCCCGCCGCGTCGGTGGCCAACGGCACACCCACGTACAATTTCGACGCGCTGTTCCAGAATTATTCCTCCAATATCAACATCACCGGAGGCTCCCCACTCGGTCAGGACAAGACGCTCTTCAGCGACGATATCGACGGCGACGGACGCACCGATATCGTCGTCGTTCAGCAGAGCACGGCATGCGGGTCGGATTCCTACGGACCGAAGGACGGGGTTTTTCTGTACCGGAACACGACCACACGGCTTTTGGGACCGCAAGGTCAGCCCGCCGCGACGTTTGCAAACCCAATGCAGCAACTGTTCTGCCTTGCACGCACCACGCACAGCAGCGGTGGGCAGATGACCTACGATGAACAGCGCATAGACCACATTGCCGATTTCGACGGCAACGGCCTGCCGGACTTCTATCTGACGCTCGGCGGCGACGATCTGGACAGCAGCACGCCAGCCGGATCGTTTTCCGGCATCGAGTTGACGCAGAGCGCGATCTCAACAAACTTCATCAATCCGCTGCAGTGCGACAACAGCAGCGGCGACGAATGCAACGGCCAGAAAGGCTATGTCACCCACTGGATGGACGTGAACGGGGACGGTCTCGAGGATTTCGTCATCGCGCGTCCCAATCCCGGAGACAACGCGCCCACGGGGCAACCTACCTGGCATGTGCGACTCAACACGGGCGGCGCGTTTTCCTCCCCGGAGATCGACACCGGGAGCGGCGAAGGCTTGGTGACCGATCCGACACCGGGAACCATGGCCGAATATGCTTTCCGTTATGCAAACTCGTTACCGACAATGGACGCCGACGGCGACGGAAAGGCGGACATCCTCGTGCCATCCGAAACGGCGGGAGACTTGCATGACGGCTTCGCGCTCAAGATATGCACGATCAAGAGAGTGCAGCCGCTTGGTACCGAGGGGTGTCCCGTTGGTAC
>JBAVZT010000194.1:0-1949 GCA_049588955.1 Rhodanobacteraceae bacterium
GCGCTGGCCCGGCACCAGCTCGTGCAGGGCGCCTATCTGCTGGTGGTTGCCACCCAGGAACCGCGCAAGAATCTCGTACGCCTGGTGCGCGCCTACGCCGGCCTGTCCTCGTCACTGCGCGCCCGGCGGCCGTTGGTCATTGTCGGCGCACGCGGCTGGCTCAATGCCGAACTCGAACGCGCGCTCGCTCCGCTCGAGGCAAACGTCGGTGTGCGCAGGCTGGGGTATGTTGCCGAGGACGACCTTCCCCTCGTCTACGCCGGTGCCACCGCGTTCGCGTTTCCGTCGCTTTACGAAGGCTTCGGGTTACCGGTGCTCGAAGCCATGGCCAGCGGTTTGCCGGTGTTGACCTCGAATGTCTCGTCGCTGCCGGAAGTCGCCGGCGATGTCGCATTGACGGTCGATCCGCTCGACGAAGACGCGTTGCGCAACGGCCTCGCGCGCTTGCTCGAAGATGAAGCCTGGCGAAGCCGCGCTGCCGTGGCCGGGATCGAACGCGCGCAGCAATTCACCTGGTCACGCTGTGTCGATGCAACTGTCGCGGCGTACCGCGAGTGCGCTCCATGATCTTTTATTTTCATCGAATGGGGCGCTGACGCTTGCACTTGTTCTTGTTGGCGTTTGGCTTCTCTCGCCTGGTGCAACGTTGTCGCAAGGGTTCCGCTCGCCTCGGCGGACACGATCCTTCGCGTCCGCCCTTCGGGTGTTCCCGCCGGCGGCTGCGATGGTCGGCACCGTGTACGGCACCAAGGTCAAAAGCCGCTTGGATGTACCCGCTGTCGCTTTGCTGTTGACGTTGTTCCCGTAGGTGGCGGCGGGTGGCGGACGGAAAAGCCCGAAGGGGCGCCGCGAGGGATCGCGCCGCCTCCGGGTGGCACTCTCTTTGGTCGCCGCCGAGGCGAGCGGAAGCCTCGCGACAGCGCTACATCGGGCGAGACAAGCAAGACAGGGACGGCCGAGCGTCAGCTCGCGGCCAGGCGAACGGAACCTGTGCGAAAAACACTTCTGCAAGCGAGAAAAGTGAACCGTCTCGCATGAAACGAAGGAAACCCCTAGCGATAAAGAATCACGCCGAGTGTCAGCAACCATCCCCCGACCGCCAGCAACAGGATCGGATCGCTCAAGGCCAGCCGACTCGGGTCGCCGCCGGCGCCGCGTCGCAACACCAGAGCAAGATAGCGCAGCAACCCGACTGCGACCCACGGCGTCGAAAAGATCAGCGGATGATGGCCGTGCCGCGCCAGCACCTGCGGCGACAAGGTGTACAGCACGTAGGCCGACACGGTCGCGCCGCCCACTGCGGTCAGCGCCCACTCCAGCGGGAGTCGCCGATAGGACCGCACTGCACGCGCGCGCGGATCGGTCGCATGCACCAGATCGCCATGACGCTTGCCGAGCGCGAGCATCAATGCCAGCAGAAATCCCATGATCACGATCCACGGCGTCAACGGCACACCGGCGCCGACACCACCGGCAACGATGCGCAGGACAAAGCCGGCAGCGACCACGACCGCATCGACATAGGCCACCCGTTTCAGCGCAAGCGTGTAGGCTGCCTGCAGCAGCAGATACGAGAGCAGCACCACGACGAGGGCGCGGCCATCGAATGTCGCGACGGTGAATGCCAGCAGCGCGAGCATCGCAGCGAACAGCAGCGCTTGGCGATGCGTCACCGCGCCGCGCGCAACCGGGCGACGGCACTTGTCCGGATGTCGGCGATCGCGCTCGGCGTCGACTGCGTCGTTGCCGGCATAAACCGCCGACGATGCCAGGCAGAAGGCCAACGTTGCAAGCAACGCCCCGACGAGCGCGCGGGCGTCAAACAATGCTTGTGCGAAGATCACCGGCAGCAGCACGAACCCGTTCTTGATCCACTGCGCCGGGCGCGCCAGATCGATCAGCGCGCGCGCCCGCATGGGGTCAGTGCGAATCGATGGCGACCCGCGCGG
>JBAVZT010000195.1:0-7204 GCA_049588955.1 Rhodanobacteraceae bacterium
GTCCGAGGAGGACCCGTGTTTCCGCGTCGAGCACAACAAGGAACTCAACGAAACCGTGATCCGCGGCCTCAGCGACCTGCACCTCAAGCTGATGCTGCAGCGCATGCAGGAACGCTATGGCGTCGAAGTCGCCACGCGGCCACCGCGCATTGCCTATCGCGAAACCGTGTCGGCGAAAGCCGAGGGCCATCATCGCCACAAGAAGCAGACCGGCGGCGCCGGACAGTTCGGCGAGGTGTTCCTGCGCGTCGAACCGCTCGCCCGCGGTGCCGGCTTTGAATTCGACGACGAGGTCAAGGGTGGCGCGATCCCGAACCAGCTCATCCCGGCCATCGAAAAAGGCGTGCGCCAGGTCCTCGAGCACGGGGCAATCGCCGGCTACCAGTTGCAGGACGTACGCGTCGTCGTCACCGACGGCAAATACCATCCGGTCGATTCCAAGGAAGTCGCCTTCGTGGCTGCCGGCAAGAAGGCATTTCTCGATGCGATCGGCAAGGCCCGGCCGATCGTGCTCGAACCGATCGTCAATATGGACGTGGACATCCCCGACCAGCACATGGGCGACGTCACCGGCGGACTTGCGAGCAAGCGTGCGCGCATCAACGGTACCGATGCGGGGCGCAACGGACAGATCGTCATAAAGGCGCAGGTGCCGCTCGCGGAGGTGTCGGACTACCAGACCGAACTCAAGGCAATGACCGGGGGACAGGGTCGCTATGCCATCGAATTCAGCCACTATGAAGCGGTACCGGCGCAAGTGCAGAAGCAGCTGATGGAAGCGTACCGTCCAAAGGCTGATGAGGATTAGTTCACAACCGTTGTTGTAAGTTGTGGCTCATGCATTCTGCGCTTCGCACCAAGCGGCCGCGCCCAAGCACGAGCGCGCGCGCGGCCGCGGCGGTCACCCTGACGCTTTTCGCGGCGACTGTCGCACATGCCGGGAAGATCAGTTTGAAAGTGAACGGCGTGGATGCCGCACTGAAGAACGCGGTCGTCGCCGGCGTCGAAATATCCCAGTACGGCAAGCGCGATGTCAGCGAGGCGCAGGCCGAGCGCCTGTTCGATCATGCCAAAGCCGAAACCAAATCGGCACTGGAGCCCTACGGTTACTACAACGTCGCCGTGTCGGGCGAGTTGCAACACAACGGCGACGACTTCGTCGCGCTGCTCAAGGTCGATCCGGGCGAACCGGTCAAGGTGACCACCCTTGATATCGCCGTCGACGGCGACGCCAACGGCCAGCGCGCCGTGCGCCGCGCCGTAGCCGCCTTCGTTCCCGCCAAGGGCCAGCGTTTCGAACACGCGCAGTACGAGCAAAGCAAGGCGGCCGTCCAGGCCGCCCTGTTCGGTAGCGGATACCTGGATGCCGGGCTTGCGACGCACCGCGTCGATGTGAACCGGGCCAACCACAGTGCGGAAGTCCATCTGCACTGGGAGGTCGGCAGGCGCTACCGCTTCGGTGCGACCACGTTCTCGGGCGGCCAGTTTCCGGACGCGTTCATGGCACGCTACATTCCGTGGCAGGAAGGCGATTTCTATACGCAGGCCAGGCTTCTCGAATTCCAGCAGCGGCTGGTCGATGCCGACTATTTCGCAATCGCGCAGGTACGTCCCGATACGCAAGCGGCAAAAAACGGCATCGTGCCGATCGAGGTCACGCTGGCGCCGGCCAAGCGCACCATCTATACCGGCGGCCTGTTCATCGGCACCGACACCGGGCCCGGTGTGCGCGGCGGCATCAAGCGGCGCTGGGTCAACCGGCGTGGTCACAAGCTCGGCATCGAGGCGATCATCGCGCAGCGCCTCAAGACCCTGACCGCGTTGTACAAGATACCGTTGCCGGGGCAGAACAATCACAGCCTCAACTTCGGCGCGACCTACCGGGACGAGAATACCGATACCAGCCAATCGAGAACTTTCCGGCTCGCCGCCAACGACTCGCGAGCCTGGCATTCCTGGACGCGCACCATCGGCCTGCAGTTCCTGACCGGCGATTTCACGGTGGCCGACGTCAAGGGCAGCACCACGTTGCTTTATCCCGAGGTTTCCCTGTCACGCAAGGACGCAGACAACTTCAATTTTCCGCGGCGCGGTTATTCGCTGACGTTTGCCGCACGAGCGGGCCAGAAGGCGATCGCATCCTCCACCAGTTTCGCCCAGATCACGGCCGATGCGAAATGGATACACGGCCTCGGCAAACACTCGCGCTTCATTGCGCGCGGAACGCTCGGGGCGACTCGCGTCGATGACTTCAACAAGCTGCCACCGGAGTTGCGCTTCTTCGCCGGCGGCGACCGCTCGATTCGCGGCTATACCTTCCAGACCATCGGACCGCGCAACTCGGACGGCAAGGTGATCGGCGGCGAGGATATCGCCGTCGCCAGTGCCGAATACGAGTACTACTTCTCGCCGCACTGGGGCGTGGCAACGTTTGTCGACGCAGGCGATGCGTTTACCGGCAGCAACTTCGATCTCAAGGTCGGCACCGGTATCGGTGTTCGCTGGCGCTCGCCGGTGGGTCTGGTACGCGTGGATCTCGGCGTGCCGGTAAACGACAGCCGCGAAAGCGGCGTGGCATTGCATATCGTGATAGGCCCGGACCTGTGACCGAGCGCAAATCCACCGCTGGTTCCGGCATGCGCGCGCGGCGCGTGCTGTGCTGGATCGGCATCGTGCTCGCCGTGTCGATCGGGCTGATGGTCGGCGTGCTGTCGTGGGCCCTGCAAACCGAATCGGGTGCCAGATTCGTGCTGGCGCATGCCGAGAGCGCGCTCGGCGGCAAACTCGCCGTCAAAAGCGCCAGCGGTACGCTGGCCGGGCCGCTGATGCTCAATGACGTGCACTATCGCGATGCGGCAGCCGGCATCGACGCAACCGTCGCTCGCGTGAGCGTCGACATTGCGCCGCTTGCGCTGCTGGCCGAGCGCCTGCACGTGGAAAATCTCGTGATCGGCGGCGTCAACGTCGCGCTGACCACGGTACCGCCGAAACCCCAGGCGCCATCGCAGTTTTCGCCGAGTCCTCCGATCGACGTCGTACTGGACCGGCTCGCGCTGACGCAGGCCGGAATCACCCGGGACGGCAAACCGCTGTTCGCGGCGGATCGCCTCGATCTCGCGGGCGCGTGGACCGGGCAAGGCATCGCGATCAGGCAACTGAAGCTGCGTTCGTCCGACGGCAGCGTCGATCTCGATGGCACGGTCGCCACCGAGGCCGGCTATGCAGGGCAAGGCACCGCGCGTTTTGAATGGAAGGCGGCCGATGTCAAGTATGCGGGCACGCTCAAGGCGGGCAGCGATGGGCGGCAGGCCGAGATCGCGCTCGCGCTGACCGAGCCCACACCGGCAACGCTGACCGGCACGCTGGTCCAGCAGCACGCGTTGCCATGGACAATCAAGCTCGACGTGCCCGAATTCGATCCGAATCGCGTGCACAAGCACAGCTCACTGAAGAGTCTCGCACTGGCGCTCAGCGGTTCGGGCGATCGTGCCCATGGCCGCTTGAGTGGCGGCATCGTGGTCGATCGGCATCGCGTCGAGCTCGATCCGTTGCGCTATTCGCTGACCGAACAGCGCTTGCTGGTCGATGCACTGACGTTGAAGAGTCCGCAGACCAAAGGCGTGGTGCACGCGACCGGCGCGGTCGAGCTCGATGCCGATCCGATTTCGGCGACGCTGGCCTTGAACTGGGACGGTGTCGAACTGCCCGCCGATCTGGTCGGTCAGGCGCTCGCAACCCACGGCAAGATCGATGCGTCGGGCAGCGCGAATGCATACCGGGCCAAAGGCGCGCTCGCGATCGGACCGCCCGGTCAGCTCGCCGATCTCGCGCTTGAGCTCGAAGGCACGCCGCGGGAAATCACGCTCGACAAGCTTGCCCTCAAGCAGGCCCGGGGCGGGCTTGAGGCTCACGGGACGATAACGGTGCAACCGCAGATCGGCTGGCGGGTGGCGGCGGCGGCGAGCAAGCTCGATCCGGGCGCATTCGCGGCAGACTGGCCCGGTGCGATCGACTTGCATCTCACCAGCGCGGGCACGCTGACCGACCATGGCCCCGACGCGACCATCAAGCTCGACAAGCTCGGCGGTACGCTGCGCCAGCGCCCGTTGTCCGGTCACGCCGATGTCACGATCAAGCCCGGTTATCTCGTCGACGGCACGCTGGCGCTGGCATCGGGCGACAGCCGCGTCGACGTGGTCGGACAGGGCGGCGACAAGACCGATGCGACGATCAAGCTCGCGATCGCCTCGCTCGGCGACTGGCTGCCGAACGCCGACGGTCGCGCAAATGCCGAGTTCCGCGTGCACGGGCGCTGGCCGGATCTGGCGATCGTCGGCCACGCGAGCGCAAGCAGGCTCGCGTTCGGTGGCAGTCATATCGATGCGCTCGACCTGGCCGCCAACGTCAGCAAGCTGAAGACGCCGCAAGGCAGTGTCCACGTGGAAGCGCGCGAGGTCACGACCGGCGGTTTCGTGTTCGACAGGGTCACGCTGGATGCGAACGGCAACCAGAAGTCACACCACCTCACACTCGATGCGGATGGTGCCGATCTTGGAACCAGGCTCGCACTCGACGGCAGCGCAACCGATGCCGGCCAGTGGCAAGGCACGTTGAAGAAGCTCATCCTCACGCCCCGGGATGTGCCGCGTTTCGCGTTGCAGCAGCCGGCACAATTCAACTGGGACGGCAGGACATTCCACGTCGGTGAAATCTGTCTCGCCGCCGACGGACCGAAAATCTGCGTTGCGGGCACCAGCGGAACCGACGGCAGCCTTCAGGCGCACTATCGCATCGACGAGCTGCCGCTTGCCCTGATCGCAAGGATCAGCGCGCCGGACGCGCCGATCCGGATCAGCGGCACGATCGGCGGCAGGGGCGACATCCAGCGCGCCGCCGATGGCGCGCTGGAAGGCCATGCCACGCTGAACTCCGCTAACGGAGACCTGGCCTATACCGACCACGCGACCGAGCCCCTGCTCGCCTATACCGGTCTCGCGGTCAACGCCGAACTCTCGCCGCAATCGACCCACGCGACGGTGCGCGCCGCGCTTGATCATGACGGCAGGCTCGCAGGCGATGTCACGCTCACCGGCGCGCCGGGCTCGGCGCAGAATCTGTCCGGACGCATCGATCTGACACTCAACAGTCTGGCCTTCGTGGAACTGCTGACCACCGAGGTTGCCAACACCAAGGGCCACGTCGAGGCGCATTACACGCTGGCTGGCACGACCTCCGCACCGCGTTTCGATGGCGCCCTCGCGCTCAAGGATTTGGCGGCCGAGATTCCGTCGGCCGGCCTCAAGCTGCACGACGGCGATGTCAGTCTCAAGGCGAGCGATCCCGAACATTTCGTGCTGGACGGCCGGATCTCATCGGGCAAGGGCACCGTGAAGATCACTGGCAGCGGCGGGCTTGGCGCCACCTCTCCGCTCAAGGCGACCCTGAGCGGCGAGAATTTCCTCGCCGCCGACATCCCCGCCGCTCGCGTCGTGATTTCGCCCGATCTGACCATCGAGCGCAGCGCCGAGCGCGTGTCGATCGGCGGCAAGGTCACGATACCCAAGGCCAAGGTCGATCTGGCCAAACTGCCGGGCGGCGGCGTCGGCAAGACTTCCCCGGATGTGGTCGTGGTGGACGAGAAGCGCGCCAGGCCCGGCGCGCCGCTTCCGGTGTTCGTGCAGGCGACGGTGAATCTCGGCGACGACGTGCAACTCGCCGGCCTGGGCCTTGACGGCAAGATCGCCGGACAACTCGCAGTCAACGACACTCCCGGCAAGGTCACCATCGGCACCGGCACGCTCAATGTCAGCGGCACCTACAAGGCTTATGGACAGGATCTGACGATCCAGAGCGGGCGCCTGTTGTTCGCCGGCACCGCGATCGACAACCCGGGCCTGGACATCAGCGCGGTGCGCAAGATTCGCGGCGAGGACATCACCGCGGGGCTCAAGGTGCGCGGCACCGCGCAGGTACCGATCCTGACGGTCTTCTCGGATCCGACCATGGAGCAATCCGAGGCGCTGTCCTACCTCGTCACCGGCAAGCCGCTGTCGCAATTGAACAGCGGCGAAGGTTCCATGCTCGGCACCGCGGCCAAGGCGCTTGGCACTGCCGGCGGCGATCTGCTGGCCAAGGGTCTCGGCTCGCGCCTCGGCGTCGAGGCCGGCGTGTCGGACAACGCCGCGCTCGGTGGAGCCGCTTTCACGGTCGGCAAGTACCTTTCGCCGAAGCTCTACCTCAGCTATGGCGTCGGCGTATTCGACCCCGGGCAGGTCGTCACATTGCGCTACCTGATCAACAAGCGCTTCAATTTCGAAACCCAGAATGCCACCACCGGCAACCGCGCGGGCATCAATTACCGCTACGAGAAGTAGTACGCCAGATCAGGCTCGCAAAGCGGCCGGTGCGGCCGTCGCGACGATGGGAATAGAAGCGCCGATCCGTTACGGTATCGAACCCTCCGCCATGGATCCGGGTGACCCGGTGTGCGGCAAGCCGCTGGCGTGCGAGCAGTTCCAGATTGCACTGCCAGTGGCCGGGCCGAACCGGCTCGAATGCGGCCGCGGGATCGGAAACGACAGCGCCGGAGGAATGGTTTTCGGCCCCGGGCCGCATTACGGGGGCATGCACGAACGCCGCGCGCACCTCTTCTCCGACTTCGTACGACGTGGCGGCGATCGCCGGACCCAGCCATGCCAGAAGGTGCTCGCGTGGCGTGTTCAGCCGATCCAGCGTCGCCTCGATCACGCCGGCGGCCAGACCTCGCCAGCCGGCATGAATTGCTGCGATCTCGCTGCCGTCCTCGGCGCAGATCAACACCGGAAGACAATCAGCCGTCAGCACCGCGAGGACGATATCGCCCGCGTGCGCGATCGCAGCGTCGGCTGCGGGCTCACGCTCATCGCACACCGGGCGGGTTTCGTGCATTTGTGCGACCGTCGTTCCATGTACCTGATGCAGCCAGCGCGGCGCCGAGGGCAGGCCCAGAGTGCGCTGCAATGCGGCGCGATTGGCTGCCACGACGCCCGCATCTTCCCCCGAACCGACGCCCAGATTGAACGCGTCGAACGGCGGTCTCGAGTTGCCCGGCAGCAGGCGCGTGGTGACCGCCGCACGAACATTGGCGGGCGCCGGCCAATCGGGAATGATCCAGTTGCTATCGGTCATTTTCTCCGCTCGCATCGGCCCGGAGCGCGGCGATCAG
>JBAVZT010000196.1:0-4299 GCA_049588955.1 Rhodanobacteraceae bacterium
AGCCATGGCATCGCGAGCTGGGTGATCCCGACCAGTACCGCCAGCGCGATCACGACAACCGCGAACGACGCCGACAATGCCAGACGCGCCCGCCGCAAACGTCGCTGCCAGACGGATCGGACTGCAACTGTGGCCACTTCGGGCGACTGACTCGGCTGCCGTCGGTCCCGCATCCCCCGCTCAGAGGAGGACGACATCGTATTGTTCCTGCGGGTAATGCTCTTCGGCCTGGAAGCGGATGGTCTTGCCGATGAACTCCTCGAGTTCCGCGACAGCCGTCGACTCCTCTTCGAGAATTCGTCCCACTACCTCGGGCGCGGCCAGCACCAGCAGTTCGAGCGCCTCGAACTGACGCACCGCGCGTGTAATCTCGCGGAAGATCTCGTAGCTGACGGTTTCAGCCGTCTTCAGCGTGCCGCGCCCGGCACAGGTCGGGCACGGCTCGCACAGTTGACGCTCGAGACTCTCGGTGGTGCGCTTGCGCGTCATCTCCACCAGACCAAGCGGCGACATCTCGTAGACGGACGTCTTGGTGTGGTCGCGCGCAAGCGATTTCTCCAGCATACGCAACACCTGGCGCTTGTGCTCGTCGTCGACCATGTCGATGAAATCGATGATGATAATTCCGCCGAGATTACGCAAACGAAGCTGACGCGCCGCCGACTGCGCGGCTTCGAGATTGGTGCGAAACACGGTTTCCTCGAGGTTGCGCGTGCCGAGAAATCCGCCGGTGTTGACGTCGATCGTGGTCATCGCCTCGGTCTGATCGACGATGAGCGTACCGCCCGATTTCAGCGGGACCTCCTTGCGCAGCGCCTTCTGTATCTCGTCCTCGACGCCGTACAGGTCGAAAATCGGGCGTTCGCCCGGATAATGCTCGAGACGATCGGCGAGATCCGGCATGAACTGCTGGACGAACCGCTGTGCGCGTTCGAGCGTTTCACGCGAATCGACGCGCACTTTCTCGATGCTCGGACGCATCAGGTCCCGCAGCGAGCGCACCGCAAGACCGAGGTCGTCGTAGATGCGCCCGCCCACTTCGGCGTCGTCGATACTCTGCCGCACGGTGTTCCACAATCTGCCGAGATAAGCGACATCCTCGGCCAATGCCTCGCGCGATTCGCTCTCGGCGTTCGTGCGCACGATGTATCCGAACGGACTGGCGCCGACCAGATCGGCCAGCATTTCCTTGAGCCGCGTGCGCTCGGTTTCGTCCTCGATGCGTACCGAGACACCAAGTACCTTGCTGTACGGCAACAGCACCAGATAGCGCGACGGAATCGACAGGTGCGTGGTCAGGCGAGCGCCTTTGGTACTGATCGGATCCTTGACCACCTGCACGACGATCTCCTGGCCGGCGCGCACCAGTTCGCCGATCGGCGGCGACGGCAGCGGCGCCGCCACCGGGGCGATGCCGTCGCCCGGTTCACCGATCAACGGCGAGTGCGGGCGCACGATATCGGAGGCATGCAGAAATGCCGCACGTTCAAGGCCGATATCGACGAACGCCGCCTGCATGCCCGGCAGCACGCGATTGACCCGGCCCTTGTAGATATTGCCGACGTAGCCGCGCCGACTGGCGCGTTCGACATGCACTTCCTGCAACATGCCGTTCTCGACCAGTGCGACCCGGGTTTCGCGCGGCGTGACGTTGATCAGGATTTCTTCGGACACTGGGGATGCTCAAACCTGTGCGGCACAGGCGCCATGATATCCACAAGGTTCGCCGGGTGTGGCGTACGGCGCACAAGGCTGGTGATCCCGGCAAGGCGCGGGCTCGGTTTGCGGGCCTTTCGGACATCGCCTCGCCGCAATTGAATTCAAGAACATGAGGCGGCCCCGTAAGTGGATTCAGGGCACGCCGGAGGTTCGAAACAGCGCTACTTATGGCCGCCCACGCGCCCCAAAGTCGAATCCCGGTGCCCTGCCGAACGGCTCTGTCGATGCGCGAGGAAGCCCTCGGACCATCTCCCCGGTATCTCCCTCACACGGTTCGTTCGGTGGCCATTTCCTCGGCACTCTGCGGCTTGAAGCCGCGCAGCAGGGCGGCGGTTTCGTACAGCGGCAGTCCCATCACTCCCGAATAGCTGCCATCGAGGTGGCGGATGAACGCTGCACCGCGACCCTGGATCGCATAGCCGCCGGCCTTGCCTAGCGGCTCGCCACTCGCCACATAGGCGGCAAGTTCGGTGTCCTCGAGTGGTGCGAATGTCACCTTCGAAAGACTGACTGCGCGCTCCTCGCGTGCGCGGCTGACGCACCAGACCACCGAAATCACCTGATGGACGCGGCCCGACAAGCGCCGCAACATGAGCGCCGCGGCTTCCGCGTCGGCCGGCTTGCCGAATACCTCGTTGTCCAGTACCACCTCGGTGTCGGCGCCGATGACCAGCGCCTGCGGCAGCGCGGCGACTTGAAGCAATCCGGCGCCGGCCTTCTCGCGCGCGACCCGACTGACGTAGTCGAACGGAGTCTCGTCCGCCCTGCGCTGCTCTGCGACGTCGACATCGAGCGTGGAAAACCCGACCCCGATCTGTTCGAGCAACCGGCGACGCCGGGGAGATTGCGAAGCGAGAAATATCATCGTCGCCAAAACCGTCAGCCGCGATGGTACGGGTGCCCGGCGAGCATGGTGGAAGCACGATAGAGCTGCTCGGCGACAATCACGCGAACCAGCATGTGCGGCAGGGTCAGCGGGCCGAGTGACCAGTGCTGGTCGGCGCGCGCAAGCACTTCCGGCGCGTGGCCTTCCGGTCCGCCGATCACCAGGGCAAGATCGCGACCGCGCATGCGCCAGTTGGCGAGTTGCCGTGCAAGCTCGTCGCTGGACCAGGGTTTGCCGCGGGTGTCGAGTGCGACGACGTGGCTGTCACGCGTAATCGCGGCGAGGACGGCGGCGCCTTCGGCCCGTGTCGCGCGCGTGCCATCGCCGTGCTTGCCGCGAACGCCGAGCGGAATTTCGACGACTTCCAGCGGATATTCGCGCGCCAGACGCTTGACGTATTCGGCCACTCCGTCGGCGACCCAGGCGGGCATGCGTTCGCCGACGGCGATCAGTCGCATTCGCATCGGCTGTGATGATGCCGGCGCAGGACCGGTGCTGTGCCGCTCAGATCACGGCGGCCGCGGGCGACTCGTCGTGGCCGACGGTCCACAACCGCTCGAGGCCGTAGAACTCGCGCGTACGCGGCAGCATGATGTGGACGACGATGTCGCCAAGATCGACCAGCACCCATTCGGCTTCGCGCTGACCTTCGACGCCGAGCGGCGGCAGGCCGGCCCGCTTGGCCGATTTGACCACTTCGTCGGCGATCGACTTGACGTGACGCGTGGAGGTGCCGCTGGCGACGACCATCAGATCGGTGAACGAGGTCTTCTCGCGCACGTCGATTTCGTTTACATCGCGCGCCTTGAGGTCATCGAGTGCACGCGCGACGAGGCTGCGCAGTCTCTCGGTGGCATCGGTTTCGCGCGACGGCTTGCGACGTGAGCGCGGGGGCTTGGATTTCGCTGCGGTTTGCGCAACCTTGCCGGGCGCGCGCGGTTTCGCGGATGGGTTGCGACTGATCGAGGGGTTGCTTGCGGGCGCGGCGACGGCTGGGGGCGATGTTGCGTTGCGCGACCGGCCGCGCGGTTGCGATGTGACCAAGTGTTGAACCTCCGATGCCAGGAAGCGCCGAATTGGCGCAGCCCCAGTATAGGCCCAAACACGACAGGCGTATGACGATCCGCATCCGCGGGAACCGGCGGATTTCCGGCTCGTCAGTGATGTGGCACGTCGGTCGACGCAGGGCCGCGCCGATATACCGCGAGCAGCGCCGGATCGGCCAGCAGCGCATCGGGCAGCAGCCAGCGCGGATCGCGGCCTCCGGCAATCAGCTCGCGCAAGCCGCTGGCCGATATGTCCAGCGGCGTGACCTCGATCGCGGCAACGCGTCCGGCAGGGCTGCCCGCAAGTGCGCCCGGATCGCGTGCGCGGCGCGAGGCGATCCAGGTGCGCAATGCGATCGGCAGATCGCCGAATGCCGCGAGATGCGGATTCTTGTCGGGGCGTTCGACCCCGCAGCGAGGGCGAGTCAACACGCCGACATGGGCCAGCGAGAACAAGTCGCGCCAACGATGCCAACTCGGCAAACCGGCGAACGCGTCGGCGCCGAGCAGCAATGTCAGGGAACGCTCTTCGCCGATTTCCCCTCGAATCTCGAGCAGCGTATCGACGCTGTAGGAAGGACCCGCGCGACCAAGCTCACATTCATCCAACACGAGCCGCTGCTGCCCGGCCAGCGCGGCCCGCAGCAT
>JBAVZT010000197.1:0-6371 GCA_049588955.1 Rhodanobacteraceae bacterium
GCCAGCCTGTCGCCCATTGCCGACGCGCGCTTTCCGTTGCGCGTGCCGCGTGGCTTCATTGCGCGCATGCGACACGCCGATGCAAACGACCCATTGCTGCTGCAAGTGTTGCCACGCGCGTGCGAGCACGATGCAACGCCCGGATTCATGCTCGATCCGGTCGGCGATCTCGACGCGTGCGGCATCGACGGCATGCTGCAAAAATACGCCGGGCGGGCATTGCTGATCGCAACCGGTGCGTGCGCTGTGCATTGCCGCTACTGTTTCCGCCGCCACTTTCCGTACGCAGAGCAGACCGCTGCAGTCGGCCAGTGGCAGGCGGCGCTCGCTCGCTTGCGCGAAGACGCATCGATCCGCGAGGTCATCCTTTCCGGCGGCGATCCGCTGTCGTTGGCCACCCCAAAACTGGCTGCGCTGACCGATGCCCTGTCGGCCATTCCCCATGTCCGCCGATTGCGCATCCATACCCGTCTGCCCGTCGTGCTTCCGGAACGAGTCGATCGCGAACTGCTCGACTGGCTTGCCGCGCTGCCGCTGCAGCGCGTTGTCGTGCTGCATGTCAATCATGCCAACGAGATCGATGGTTCGGTCGAGCGGGCCTGCCAGGCTCTTCGCGAAACCGGTGTGACCCTGCTGAACCAGTCGGTCCTGCTGCGCGGCATCAACGACGGGGCGGTGACACTCGCACAGCTGTCCGAGCGCCTGTTCGAATGTGGAGTGCTGCCGTACTACCTGCATCAGCTCGATCGGGTGCGTGGATCGGCCCATTTCGAGGTCACCGACGAGCGTGCGTCCGGGTTGATGGAGGAACTGCGCGCGCTGTTGCCCGGCTTTCTGGTCCCGCGGCTGGTGCGGGAAGTCGCAGGCGCGAGAGGAAAGCAACCGCTGTGACATGCCATCGCAATGGAAAAGCCCGGTCGAATCCGGTACAACCATGGAAGTCACGGGAAAACAACAGTCGTCCGGCCGCCGCCACGCGACCGCGTCATGGATAAAGCAGGCTGATTCCGCATGCCACCTCTCTTGCAACGCACCATTGGCGCGACCATGACGTCATGAGCCGATCGGACAACATGATCAGACTGTTGCTGGTCGATGATTCGGCCGAAGACGCCGAACAGGTGATCAGCCTGCTGCGCAACGGCGGAATTGCCGTACGGCCGAGCCGGGCAAGCAACGAAAACGAACTCGCCGCGCTACTCGACAAGCAGGTTCCGGATCTGATCCTGATCGATCTCGATTGTCGTGATCTTGGCGTGCCCAAGGTGGTGGAACTGGCCAACCGCAGCGGCAAGGACATCGCGCTGATCGCCTATGCCCGCCGGCTGGACGATGATGCCATCGTGCAGGCCTGTCGCGAAGGTGCGCGCGCGCTGGCGTTGCGCAATTGTCCGGAACACACGGAAATGGTCGTGCGCCGCGAATTCGATGCGCTGACGATGCGGCGCAACGTGCGTCGGCTCGAAGCGACGCTGCGCGAAACCGAGCGGCGTTGCGAGGCGTTGCTGGATTCGTCGGGCGAACCCGTCGCCTACATCCACGAAGGCATGCACGTACGCGCCAACAAGGCCTATCTCGACATGTTCGGCTTCGACGATTTCGAAGATGTCGAAGGCATGTCGATCCTCGACATGGTCGCGCCGAACGATGCCGACGAGTTCAAGAAACTGCTCAAACGCCTGTCCAAGGGCGAAGCGGCTCCCGAGCGACTGGAACTGAAGGCGCAACGCGAAGACGGATCGACGTTCGACGCCATCATGGAATTCGCGGAAGCCAGTTACGAGGGCGAACGCTGCCATCAGATCACCTTTCATCAGCAGACCGCCGATCCCGCCCTCGCCCATGAAATCGACGAATTGCGCTCACGCGATCTGGTTACCGACCTGTACAACCGGCAGTACACGGTTACCGCGCTCGAACGCGCCATCGCGGCGGCGGCAGCCGGCAGGAACGATCAGGCCATGCTGTTGCTCGAACCGGACAATATCCAGCATGTGCTCGACAGTGTGGGCCTGGGAAATACCGACCTGCTGCTCGGCGACATGGCAACGTTGCTGCGTCGTCATCTGGGTGACGAGGATGTCGCCGGCCGACTCGCCGATCACAGTTTCGGACTGCTGCTTGCCTCGCGCAGCGCCGAGGAAACCAGACAGCTCGGGGAAAAGGTGCGCAAGGCCTTCGAGGAACGCATCTTCGAGGTCGGCAAACAGTCGATCAGCCTGACGGTCAGCGTCGGCGGCGTGCTGATCGGCGAAAAAAATGCGACGGCTGTCGCGGCGCTCGACCAGGCGCAGTCCGCGCTGCGCAACGCCCAGGTCGAAGGCGGCAACCGCGTGAAGTTGCTTGACCCGTCGGCACAGGACAAGGCCGTTGCCGAACAGAATCGCCATTGGTTGCAGCTGGTGGAGCAGGCACTCGCCAACGACGGTTTTCTCCTGTACTACCAGCCGATCATCAGCCTGCATGGCGCCGAAGGCGAATTCTATGAAATTCTGCTGCGCATGCAGGGACCGAACGAAGAGGTTCTGCCGTCCTATTTCCTGCCGACGGCGGAACGGCACGGACTGATGCCCGCGATCGACCGCTGGGTCATCGCCAACGCCATTCGCGCGGTCGCCGAACGCGAGTTGGCGGGACACAAGACATCGTTCTTCGTCAAACTCACACCGCAATCGCTGACGGATGAAACCCTGCTGCCGTGGATCGCGCAGCAACTGCAGCATGCGCGCCAGCGCGGCGATGCTCTGGTGTTCGAGATGCCCGAAAGCAAAGTCGTCACGCACCTGAAACCGGCGCGTGCCTTCGTCAAGGGACTTGAGCAGCTTCACTGCAGTTTCGCCCTCGAACAGTTCGGCTCGGGTCTCAATTCATTTCAGCTGCTCAAGCACATTCCCGCTCGTTACCTGAAGATCGATCGCAATTTCATGGCCGAACTTCCGAAGAACAAGGAAAATCAGGAACGCATCAAGGATATCTGCGATCGGGCGCATCGCGCCGGCAAGCTTACGATCGCGGAGTTTGTGGAAGATGCCGCGAGCATGTCCATCCTGTTTTCGTGCGGCGTGAATTTCGTCCAGGGCAACTTCCTTCAGGAGCCGGAGAAGATCATGGCGCACGAATTCACGACGACCTGACGCACTCAGGGAAGATCCCCGCACAAGCACCCGTGATGAATCCCTCGCAGCGCCGCCGCGTCTGCTGCAACCCGTCGACTCGATCGGCGGAAAGGCGAGAGCGTCGTTCGGGTCGCACGACCGTTGCTGCGCAGCGTCGTATCAGTGGCCGACACGCAGCGCCGCGATGCGCTCCGCGATCGGTGGATGGCTCATCCACAGACGCGCAAAACCGCGCTCGTCGGAAATTCCGAACGCCTTGATCGCCTTTGGCAAACTGTTCTCGCCCTGGTTGCCGGCAAGTCGCTGCAACGCCGAGATCATCGATTCGCGTCCGGCGAGCCTGGCGCCTCCGGCGTCGGCGCGAAACTCGCGCCAGCGCGAAAATGCCATGACGATGATCGAAGCAAGCAGGCCGAGCACGATCTGCAGCACGATCACGATGCCGAAATAGGCCAGGCCGCCGCCTTCACGATTGCCGCTGATCATGCGGTCGACCACGGTGCCGATCACGCGCGCCAGGAAGATGACGAAGGTATTGAGCACGCCCTGGATCAGGGCCATCGTGACCATGTCACCATTGGCGATATGGGTAATCTCGTGTCCGAGGACGGCCTCGACCTGCTGCCGGTCCATGTTGCGCAACAAGCCGGTGCTCACGGCGACCAGCGCATTGTCACGGTTCATGCCGGTTGCGAATGCGTTCATGTCCGGCGCATCGTAAATCGCGACTTCCGGCATGCCGATTCCTGCCTCGCCGGCGAGGCGCCTTATCGCATCCATGAGCCGGGTTTCATCTGCGTCGCGTGGTTGTTCGATGACCTGCGCGCCGACCGAGCGCTTGGCGATCCATTTGGACATCGCCAGCGAAATGAACGAACCGCCCATGCCGATCACGCCGGCCAGGATGATCAGCCCAACGAGATTGATCCGGCCGTGGCTGTAGGTCGACACGTCGATTCCGGTCAGCTTGACCACGAGGGTCAGCAGCAGCATGACCGCGAGGTTGGTGGCGATGAACAGAATCACTCGTAACATGGCTGGCCTCTCGCTCCACATTGGCGCTAGCCGCGCGACGGATAGGTTTGGGGGCGTGGCCGTGCGTTTCAAGAGATGGCGTGCCGGCGTGCGGCGGTGCGCAAGGCTTTTTGCGTGACGCGCAGGCACAATAGGGTTCTGGTTCGACCAGCGACTTTCGACAACTGATTCCGGAGATACTCATGACAGCACGCGTAGCACTGGTTACCGGGGGTACCGGCGGCATCGGCACCGCCATATGCCGGCATCTTTCAAGTCTCGGTCACAAGGTTGCGACCAACTATCGGGACGAGGCGAAGGCCAAGGCGTGGCAGGACACGCAACGGAAGGCCGGCTTCGAATTCACCATCGCGCACGGAGATGTCGCCGATGTCGGCGCCATGGAAACCATGGTTGCCGATCTCGAAGATCGAGTCGGTCCGATCGACATCCTGGTCAACAACGCGGGGATCACGCGCGACACGACATTCCACAAGATGAGTGCCCTGCAGTGGCAGGAGGTCATCAACACGAATCTCAATTCGTGCTTCAACATGACGCGACCGGTGATCGAAGGCATGCGCAGCCGCAAATGGGGACGGATCGTGCAGATATCCTCGATCAACGGCCAGAAAGGGCAGTACGGTCAAGCGAACTACGCCGCATCCAAGGCCGGCATGCATGGATTCACCATCTCGCTGGCTCAGGAAAACGCGAAATTCGGCATCACGGTGAATACTGTTTCGCCTGGTTACGTAGGCACCGACATGGTGATGGCAGTCCCCGAAGAGGTGCGTGCCAAAATCGTCGCGCAAATTCCGGCCGGACGTCTGGGCAATCCCGACGAAATTGCCTATGCCGTCGGTTTCTTGACCGCGGAGCAGGCTGCATGGATCACCGGCGCCAACCTCGCGATCAACGGCGGCCACTATATGGGTTGGTAGCGCACGGGCTGCGCTGACGGGGGCTCGATTTGCTGCGCAGCAAACGCAACTGGTGCGCTGCCGCATGACGTGCTAGCGTTGGCGAATGGGACAGGTCCGCATCATCAAGAAGTATCCGAATCGGCGCCTCTACGATACCGAGATCTCGAGCTATATCACGCTTGAGGAAGTGCGGCAGCTGGTCGTCGATGGTGAAGAATTCGAAGTGCGCGACGCCAAGACCGGCGCCGATCTGTCGCGCTCGGTGCTGCTGCAGATCATCGCCGAGCATGAAGAGCGCGGCCAGCCGATGTTCACGACCCACCTGCTCTCGCAGATCATCCGCTTTTACGGCGACTCCCTGCAGGGCTTCATGGGCAGCTATCTTGAGAAGAGTCTGCAAATCTTTCTCGATCAGCAGCAACAGTTCCGCAGCCAGCTCAACAACATGCTCGGGCAGACACCGTGGTCGATGTTGAATGATCTGACCGAACGCAACGTCGATTTGTGGAACTCGCTGCAACAGGGCTTCCTGTCTTCCGCCGCCAACAATGCACGCGGCGAGAGCCCCGGAAACGACAAGAGCAAGAAGTCACGCAAGCCCTAGAACGGCCTGCCGGACGTTGACACCCGCACCTCGCGTTCTTAACATCGCTCGTTTGTTGCGACGCAGCAACATCGCGACGCATCGCATGCCGCACTGCACGAGGAAGGGATCGCATGAGTAAAAAGCACGTGGCCGTCGTCACCGGCGGCATAGGGGGGCTCGGCACCGAGATCTGCCGACATCTGGCGCGCTCCGGCAAGCAGGTGGTCGCAGCCGACCTGGGCAGCCGCTCCGATCGCGTGGGCGAATTTCGCGCCGAGACGGCGGAGTTCGGCCCGGATATCGCGTTTGAATCCCTCGATGTCAGCGACTTCGCCGACTGCGGCGAGCTGGTCGAACGCGTTGAAAAAACCTACGGTCCGGTTTCGATCCTGGTGAATGCGGCGGGCATTACGCGCGACACGTCGCTGCGGAAGATGGAGCCGGCGCAATGGGGTGACGTGCTCAAGGTGAACCTCGAGGGTGTGTTCAATATGTGCCGTCACGTCGTTGAAGGCATGACCTCGCGCGGATTCGGTCGCATCATCAACATCTCGTCGGTCAACGGCCAGACCGGTCAGTTCGGCCAGACCAACTATTCCGCCGCGAAGGCCGGCATGCACGGCTTCACCATGGCGCTGGCGCGCGAGACCGCGAAAAAAGGGGTCACCGTCAACAGCGTGTCGCCCGGATACTGCAATACCGCGCTGGTCATGAAAGTCCCGGAAGACA
>JBAVZT010000198.1:0-2883 GCA_049588955.1 Rhodanobacteraceae bacterium
GCTGAGCGGCCAGGGCTGAGGGCCGAGGGGAGCGGACCGAGGCAGAGGAGTTGTGCCGATGGAGAGCCATGTCGGGACATGCGCTGGCAGATTCCGGTGACGTCGCGTCGACGCGCAGCCTTCAACTCTCGGCCCTGAGCCCGGTCAGCCATACACCGCAAACGCCCTGCACTGCGCGGTAACCTTGTCGCGCACGCGTTGGATGACGGCGGCATCGGATGGCGCGTCGAGCACATCGCAGATCCAGTTGGCAAGATCCGCGCAATCGCGGTCGGTGTAACCGCGTGTCGTGACCGCCGGCGTTCCGAGCCTGAGTCCGGACGTCACGAACGGCGAGCGTGGATCGTTCGGCACGGCATTCTTGTTGACCGTGATATTGGCTTTTCCGAGCGCGGCTTCAGCGTCCTTGCCGGTGATGTCGCGGCCGATCAGGTCGATCAGGAACAGATGATTTTCGGTGCCCCCCGAGACGACCTTGTAGCCGCGCGACAGAAAAGTCCCGGCCATCACCTTTGCGTTTTTTACCACCTGGCGCTGGTAATCCGCAAATGCCGGTTCCAGCGCTTCCTTGAACGCGACCGCCTTGGCCGCGATCACGTGCATCAGCGGTCCGCCCTGGATCCCCGGAAACACGATCGATTGCAGTTTCTTTTCGATTTCCTCGCCCGCACCCTTGGCAACGATCAAGCCGCCGCGCGGGCCGCGCAGCGTCTTGTGCGTGGTCGAGGTGACCACGTGCGCGTGCGGCAGTGGAGTTGGATAGGCGCCGGCCGCGATCAGGCCGGCGACGTGTGCCATATCGACAAAAAGGTACGCACCGATACGGTCGGCGATCGCACGAAAACGGGCCCAGTCGACGACTTGCGAGTAAGCGCTGAAGCCCGCAACAACCATCTTCGGTTGGTGCTCGATGGCCAGGCGCTCGACCTCGTCGTAGTCGATCAGTCCGTTGTCATCGACGCCATATTGCACGGCGTTGAAAATCCTGCCGGATAGATTGGGCTTGGCGCCGTGCGTCAGGTGACCGCCGTGCGCGAGCGACATGCCGAGGATGGTGTCGCCTGGTTTGAGCAACGCAAAATACACCGCCTGATTCGCCTGCGAACCCGAATGCGGCTGCACGTTGGCGTAGTCGCAGTCGAACAGTTCCTTCAGGCGCGCGATCGCGAGTTTTTCGGCGACGTCGACGTATTCGCATCCACCGTAATATCGTTTGCCGGGATAGCCCTCGGCGTACTTGTTGGTCAGCACCGAACCCTGCGCCTCGAGCACGCGCGGACTCGCATAGTTCTCCGAAGCAATCAGCTCGACGTGATCTTCCTGACGTTGGCGTTCGGCCGCGATCGCCTCGGCGAGTTCCGGATCGTATCCCTCAATACGCATGTCGCTGGCAAACATGGGCGAATCGACCTCTGGCGAGACGTAATTCCGCATGTTACATGGTCAAAGGCCGGCTTTCGCCATCGGGCACTTGAACCGGGGACGTTGCTGCACATGGCAGACATGTCCTCCATGAGGGATAATGGGCGGCTAACTCGCGTTGCGATCGACGCCGACCGACCGTCGCCGCGCAGCGCATCCGGAGACATGCATGCAGTTCATCTACACCATGAACGGGGTCAGCAAGGTCGTCCCCCCCAAACGCCAGATCATCAAGGACATCTCGCTGTCGTTCTTTCCGGGCGCCAAGATCGGCCTGCTCGGATTGAACGGCGCAGGCAAATCGACGGTCCTGCGCATCATGGCCGGCGTCGATACCGAATTCGTCGGTGAAGCGCGTCCGGCAAGTGATATCAAGATCGGCTTCCTCGAACAGGAGCCTGCGCTCGATCCCGCGAAAACCGTGCGCGAAGTGGTCGAGGAAGGAGTGGCCGAGATTATCGGCGCACAGCAACGCCTCGACGAAGTCTACGCCGCGTATGCCGAGGAAGGCGCCGATTTCGACAAGCTCGCGGCCGAACAACAGCGTCTGGAAAATCTGCTGGCTGCGAACGATGCGCATGCGCTCGAACGTCAGCTCGAGATCGCCGCGGATGCGCTCAGGTTGCCACCGTGGGACTCGATCGTGGGCACGCTTTCGGGTGGCGAGAAGCGCCGCGTCGCGCTGTGCCGGCTGCTGCTGTCCAAGCCCGACATGCTGCTGCTGGACGAGCCGACCAACCATCTGGACGCCGAATCGGTCGAGTGGCTCGAGCATTTCCTGCAAGCGTTTCCGGGCACCGTCGTTGCAGTCACCCATGATCGCTACTTTCTCGACAACGCAGCAGAGTGGATTCTGGAACTCGACCGCGGCCGCGGGATTCCGTGGAAAGGCAACTACTCCTCGTGGCTTGAACAGAAGAGCGAGCGCCTCAAACGGGAGGAAGCAAGCGAGAAGGCGCGCCAGAAAGCGATCCAGCGCGAACTGGAGTGGGCGCGCAGCAACGCCAAGGGCGGTCGCAGCAAGGGCAAGGCGCGTCTGGCGCGCATCGAGGAGTTGCAGGCGGTCGATTACCAGAAGCGCAACGAAACGAACGAGATATTCATTCCACCGGGCGAACGTCTCGGCAGTTCCGTTATCGAGCTGAAGGGCGTCTCCAAGTCGTTTGGCGAGCGCCTGCTGATCGATGATTTGAGCTTCACCGTCCCCCCTGGCGCAATCGTCGGCATCATCGGGCCGAACGGCGCAGGCAAGTCGACTCTGTTCAAGATGATCACCGGGCAGGAAAAGCCGGACTCGGGCGAAATCGTCATGGGGCAGACTGTCAACATCGCCTACGTCGATCAAAGTCGCGAGAAACTCGAAGGCAATCACAACGTATTCCAGGAAATCTCGGGCGGCGCCGACATCCTCGACATCAACGGCATCGAGATCCAGTCGCGCGCCTATATCGGCCGCTTCAA
>JBAVZT010000199.1:0-1970 GCA_049588955.1 Rhodanobacteraceae bacterium
GCACCGCGCCGCGCGACTCGCCTTGGCGACGGCTCCGGCCGATTGCATCGTTGTGCTCGGCAGCGGCGCCGAACGCATGGTCGAAGTGCTTGGCGATCTGCCAGTGCGAGCAATTCGATGCGTCGACTGCGCCACCGGAATGGCGGCTTCGCTGCAAGCCGGATTGCGTGAACTCAAGGTCGAATGCGACGGCGCACTGGTGCTGCTGACCGATCAACCCGGGCTCGATGCGGCGCATCTCGTCACGTTGTGCAAACGCTGGCGCGAGCGACCCTCGCGAGCGGTCGCGAGCGCATACGCCGGCGTCGTCGGTGTTCCGGCGCTGCTGCCACGGCACTGGTTCGATGCGCTGATGCATATCGAAGGCGATCGCGGTGCGCGCGACTTGTTGCGCGATCGCGCGGACGAGGTCAGCGCGATCGCCGCGCCGGCACTGGCGCGCGATGTCGACCGGCCACGGGACCTGCCGACACTCGGACACGATTGAAGCTTGCACAGCCAGCGACACGTTGCAGCATCGTGGCTCCGGCAACCGTTCGCCCTGAGCATGGCGCAGCGAAGTCGAAGGGGGCCATTGCGCCTTCAACGACAGGCGCAGGCAAACAGGCTATTGCGCTCGACGCCGCGCGCAGAGCCATCGCCGAAACTGCTCCGACCGCGAAACGGACCGTGGGGTGGGACTTGCACCTCAGCGGCGCTTGCCGTCCTCGCCCCAGACGACGCCGAGCGGATCGAACTCGCTCTCGTTCATCGTCCCGCCGCGATGGCCGAAGCCGCCGATCGCGATGACGCCTTCGCGCATCGGATCGAGCCCGAATGCCTCTTCGATATCGCGCTCGTTGGTCGCCGCGGTGACGAACGCGGCGAGCCCGTTTTCGGCAGCGGCCAGATACAGCATCTGCGACAGATGGCCGACGTCCAGAATGACCGCGCGATAGCCCTTGGCATGATTGCGGTATTTCCAGAACGTGCGCGGGAAGCGGCTGGCGTACACGATCATCACGTGCGCGTCCATGAAATGGCGCTGGCCGGCGGTGAGTCGCAACGCGAGATCGTGCGCCGCGCCGGCTTCGAGCAGTCGCAACGGTTCGAGCGCGTGATCGACCGAATGATAGTGATAGAGGCCCGGCGCGATGCCTTCGATGTGCTGGACCAGGAGATACGCTTCGGTCGGATGCAGCCCGCCGGCGGACGGTACCGCGCGTTTCATCACCTCGATACCGGGCTCGTCGGTGATTGCGCGCGCGCCGAACGTGCGAAACAGGATTGCCGCGAAATCCAGCGCCGCGACGGGTTTGGCAAGATCGAAATTGCGACAGGTTACACGGGCGTGTACGAGGTTTTCGAGCGCGCTCGATGGCGCCGGCGCAAGCGCGATGCGTTTGCCCTTCGCGACCCGCTCGCGCACCAGCGGTTGCGGCGCGCCAAGGCGATCGAGGAACTTGCGATCGGTCTCGGTCGCGAAACGCTTCTCGGCTTCCAGCGTGTCGACGCCCTGCCAGCGTGTGTGCCGGTGCAACACGGCGGAAATCCCGCGCCAGTGGCTATCGCGAATCCCGTCGTCCTCATCGCGCAGCGGCGCATGCGCCGGCTGATCGGACACCAGCAGGCCACGCTTGAGCAGGGTATCGACGACGGCCGCGTCGTGATGGGTAATCAGCGTGTCGCGCTCGATCCAGTCGACCGGCGAAATGTCGCCGAGCGCCGCGATCTCGTCGGTCGTCAGCACCAACTCCTCATCGCAATGCGCCGTCATCGCCACCCATTCGCGCACTTTCGCAAGCCCGGTGCCGCCCGCGAACACGCGCGCAAGGTCAAATCCCAGTTGCTCGCGCGGTTCGATCAGTACGTGGGCACAGCGACGTATGCGCATGGCATGGTTTTGTTTCAAACTGGCAGTCAATGCAGGCGACGTGATGAAAGGAACCCGCCGCATGGCGCGATTCACGACGATCCAGTGTACATTGCGC
>JBAVZT010000200.1:0-2595 GCA_049588955.1 Rhodanobacteraceae bacterium
GCCCGCACTCGCGCGCAGCGAGCGCGTCAGATACGCGACGGCGGGTGTCGGCATCGGTCCGAGCAGGCGCACATCGGCGCCGGCCGCAACCAGACCCGCTTCCAGCGCCGACTCGAACATGTAGCCGGAAACACGGGTGTCCTTGCCGATCAGGACGGTTGCCCTGCCGTTGCGCCCGGTCAGCACGGTACCGGCCGCGCGGCCAAGCTTGAGCATGAACTCGGCCGTGACCGGCCACTCGCCGACCACGCCGCGAATGCCGTCGGTGCCGAAGTACTTGCGTTCGTTCATGGCAGCGAGGGCTGAGGCCTGAGAGCCGAGGGCCGAACATGCACTGTTGCACAGTCGCCAGGATGGCTGGCATACCCGCGAGGACTAGCTCGCATCCGCCCACTCAGCGAACCGGACGGCCCTCGGCCCTCTGTCCGCAGCCCGGCTTTCACACTCAATCGCCCATCTGCTTCTGGCGGTGCTCCCAACGCTCCTGCGCGTCCAGGCTCAATGTCGCGATCGGGCGTGCCTCGAGACGATCAAGGCCGATTTCCTCGTCGGTTTCCTCGCAGAATCCGTAGCGCCCTTCCTCGATGCGCTTGAGTGCCTTGTCGATCTTGGCGATCAATTTGCGGTATCGGTCACGCGTGCGCAGCTCGAGCGAATTCTCGGTTTCGCGCGTCGCGCGCTCGGCCTCGTCGCCGACATCACGGACTTCATCGCGCAGGCTTTCGATGGTCTGGCGCGATTCCTCGACCAGGTCCTCGCGCCACTTGCCCAGCTTGCGGCGGAAGAACTCGAGCTGGCGCGGGCTCATGTATTCCTCTTTGACGCTCGGTTTGTAGTTGAGCGGCAACTCGATGTGCACGTTCGTCGGCAACGCGTACCGACCTTCCTGCATGGTCACGCCGTTTTCCTTCGCCGCCTTCCTGGCGCGAGTCCTGCGTGGCTTCGACGCACGCGTGCTCGATGTACTGGCCTGACGGGTCTTGAGCGCCGAATTTCGCGATTTCGGTTTCGCGGCCTGGGTTACCGTCGATTTTCTCGCCGTGATTTTTCGGGCCGCCGGTTTCTTCGTCGCAGCCGATTTCTTCGCAGCGGGTTTGCTCGCCCGTCCCGATTTTGCAGCAGCCTTGCGCGTTGCCTGTCCGGCGGCACGACTGCTCGTTTTCGCGTTCCTTGCGCCCGCGCTACCCGCTGTCTTGCCGCCCGCAACCTTGCCTGCGCGCCTCGCGGGCTGCGCCTTGCTCGCCGTCTTGCGTTGCTTGCTCGCAAGGGTTTTTCTTGCCGTGGAAGCCTTCTTGCCAGTTGTCGCTTTGGCTTTCGCCATTTCCGTCTTCTACCTTGTGACTTGGCGGCCGGGTGTTATAGCCTAACTGCCATTCTCCGGCAACCGCCCGATGCCATTTTCGCGCATGCTTGCCGACCTGCCTCTGCACGCCACAGCCGTGTCCCGACCAATCATCTCGCTGCTTGCCTTCTACAAACGCTGGTTGAGTCCGCTGTTCGGACCGCGTTGTCGATTCCATCCATCATGCGCCGATTATGCACACGTGGCGATAGCGCGATTTGGAGCAGCACGTGGCGGCTGGCTCGCGTGCCTGCGCGTGCTGCGCTGCCAGCCGCTGTGCGCCGGAGGCGACGATCCAGTGCCTCAGGCCTTTCACTGGCTGCGCGAAAGTGCCGCCCATGCACGCGACGGGAAAATCCATGACTGACTGGTTGATCACCAACGCCGAACTCATCAATGAGGGCCGCCGTCAGCATGCTGACCTGCGCATTCGCGGTGGGCGCATCGATGCAATCGGCGCCGCGCTCACGGCGCGCAGCGCCGAGCGTGTGTTCGATGCGGCCGGACACTGGCTGCTTCCCGGGATGATCGACGACCAGGTGCATTTCCGCGAGCCCGGCCTCGAGCACAAGGCCGACATCGCCAGCGAATCGCGTGCCTGCGTCGCCGGCGGCATCACCAGCTTCATGGAAATGCCCAATACGCGCCCGCCGGCAATCAACCGCGCAGCACTCGAGGACAAGTACGCACGCGCGGCGCAAAAATCGATTGCCAACTATGCGTTCTACCTCGGCGCGACCAACGACAACATCGAGGACATCGCCGCGCTCGACCCGCTTGCCGCCCCCGGGATCAAGGTATTCATGGGCTCATCGACCGGCAACATGCTGGTCGACGATCCGGATACGCTCGATGCGATCTTTCGCCGCGCGCCGGTGCCGATCATCACCCATTGCGAAGACACGCCGATGATCAAGGCCAACGAAGCGGCCGCACTGGCGCGCTTCGGCGAGGATATTCCGGTCGCGCAGCATCCACTGATCCGCTCGCGCGAAGCGTGCATCAAGTCGACGCGCCTGGCGCTGGAACTCGCGCAGCGCCACCGGACGCGCCTGCACGTCCTGCATATTTCGACCGCCGAGGAGGCGGCGCTGTTCGCGCCCGGACCGATAGCCGGCAAGCGCATCACGGCCGAGACCTGCGTGCATTACCTGCATTTCAGCGACGCCGACTACGCGCGTCTTGGCAATCACATCAAGTGCAACCCGGCGATCAAGACCGCCGCTGATCGCGACGCCTTGATCGTCGCGCTG
>JBAVZT010000201.1:0-5601 GCA_049588955.1 Rhodanobacteraceae bacterium
TTGCGCGCCAGTTAGAACGCGATGTTCTCCTCGAGGCCCTCGACTTCCAGCAGATCCCCGGCCGGCTTGTGCTCGTCGATTTCCTCCTCGACCAGCAGGGCATCGGTCAGCAGCGCATCGCGTGCACGCGCGCGCAGTTCCTCGACGATGTTCTCGTCGAACCCGTCGATCGCGATCAGCTCGGCATTCGGGACGTAGGCGATTTCCTCGACCGACGAGAAGCCCTCCTGCACCAGAATCTGCGCGATCTCGTTGTCGACTTCGAGCTTTTCCATGAACAGTTCGCGCGCGGCTTCCTGCTCCGACTCGCTTTTCTCGCGTACCTGGTCGGCCGTCATCACGTTCAGATGCCAGCCGCTGAGCTTGCTGGCAAGACGCACGTTCTGGCCGCCACGCCCGATCGCCTGCGACAGCTTGTCTTCGGCAACCGCGATATCCATCGAATGCTTTTCCTCGTCGACGATGATGGACTGCACTTCGGCCGGCGCCATCGCGTTGATCACGAACTGCGCCGAGGATTCGTTCCATAGCACGATATCGATGCGCTCACCGTTCAACTCGTTCGACACCGCCTGCACGCGCGAACCGCGCATGCCGATGCAGGCACCGATCGGATCGGTGCGGTTGTCGTGCGCCAGCACGGCGATCTTCGCGCGGTCGCCCGGGTCGCGTGCGCAGCCCTTGATCTCGACCAGACCCTGTCCGACCTCCGGAACCTCGAGCTTGAACAGTTCGATCATGAATTCCGGCGCCGTGCGCGAAATGAACAACTGCGGCCCGCGCGCCTCGGCGCGAACTTCGTACAGATAGCCGCGCAGACGGTCGCCGGCGCGCACCGATTCGCGCGGAATGCTGCGATCGCGCGCCACCAGTGCCTCGGCATTGCCGCCGAGATCGAGATATATGTTGCCGCGCTCGACGCGCTTGACCACGCCGGTGATCAGCTCGCCGACGCGATCCTTGTACGCTTCCACCACCTGCGCACGCTCGGCTTCGCGCACGCGCTGCACGATGACCTGCTTGGCCGCCTGCGCCGCAATGCGCCCGAAATCGGGATTGTCGATCTGCTCCTCGATGTACTCGCCGACGGCGATATCCGGCTTCTCGTCGACCGCATCCATCAGCCGCAACTGGCGATCGGGCGATTCCATCACCACATCGTCGGCAACGACTTCCCAGACGCGAAAGGTTTCATAATCGCCGCTGTCGCGATCGATCGCGACGCGCACGTCGACGTCCTCGTCCGGATAGCGTTTCTTCGCCGCCGAGGCGAGCGCCGCCTCCATCGCCTCGAAAATGACGTCTTCGGAAACGCCCTTTTCGCTGGCGACTGCATCAACCACCATCAGCAGTTCTTTGCTCATTGCAGATCTCCTTCGCGATCCGTGCCCGGATCGGAACGACTGTTCATGTATTCCTCGATCGCCGGGCGCGATGCCCGGATTTTCCGTGATGCTGCTTCGCGCCGATCCCGATCGCTTCATAGTCGGGCGCAAGGTGCGCATTCACGATGTTCGCGTGCTCAAGTTCGACTGCCTCGCCATCCTGCTCGATCGTGATCGCACCACCCTGGACGGCGCGTATCACGCCATGAAAACGCCGGCGCCCGGCTACCGGCACCGCCACGCCAAGCTTGACCGTTTCTCCAATCTGCCGTGCAAACTGTTTCGGAGTGAACAACGGCCGATCGAGCCCTGGCGAAGACACTTCGAGCGTGTAGCGGCCGGCAACCGGATCGTTGACATCGAGCAGCGCCGAAATCTCGCGGCTGACGCGCTCGCAATCGTCGATGGTCACGGACGCGCCGGGCGCATCGATGTAGACCCGCAGCAAGCTGGCGCCACGTGACGGATTGAACTCGATGCCGAGCAATTCGACACCGAGATCGGCGATTGCTGGGACCAAAAGCCCTTGTATATCCTCAACATTCATGTGTTTACCTTTGCGATCGTCCCTGATCGCGAGAATCAAGAAGCGGACATCCTGTCCGCACTCTTCAAGGAAAAGCCTGGAAAAAAAAATGGGCGCGAGGCCCATTCCGTGTTGCATCCTGTCGGCATCCGCGCCGGCTGGGTGTGCGTCCGTGCACGACCAACAAACAAAAAAGCCTCACGAATGAGGCCCGGATTACAAAGACCTGGTAGCGGGGGCAGGATTTGAACCTGCGACCTTCGGGTTATGAGCCCGACGAGCTGCCAGACTGCTCCACCCCGCATCAGCCGGCTGCGGATTCTATCGGCTGCCGGGCTCGATCGCAAGCGTACTGGCACGGAGATTGCTGTCTTGATCAAGCACTTGATCGAGCATTTGCACAAGCGCTTGCAAGTGGAATCAGCGATATTCGGCGGCAGCTTCAGGTCCGGTTCGGACCGCGCGGAGCGACCAAAACGACCGAATCACGAGCCCAGCGCGCGATTGCACCAGGCGAACAGCGGCCCCCAGGTTGCGCCCATCACCAGCAGGGTCAGCCCGTTCAACGAGAGCGCCCAGCGGAACGGCCGGTCGCGCGGCAATTCAAGCGGCGCCGGATCGGCCGCATCGTCGAAGTACATCACCTTGACCACGCGCAGGTAGTAGAACAGCCCGACAATCGCGAACACGATCGCGACGATTGCGAGCCACAGATGGCCGGCGTCGATGACCGCGCGCAGCACCAGCAACTTGGCGAAGAAGCCGAACAACGGCGGCACGCCGGCCAGCGAAAACATCGCCAGCGCCATCATCGCCGCGTACCAAGGATTGCGCTGGTTGAGGCCCTTGAAGTCGTCGATCTCCTCGGCCTCGAAACCGGCGCGCGCGAGCAGCAGGATCATGCCGAACGCGACCGTGGTCATCAACGCATAGGTGATCGCATAGAACATCGCCGCGGCGAACCCTTCCGGCCCGCCGTTGACGAGGCCGAGAAACAGGAAACCCATGTGCGAGATGGTCGAGTACGCGAGCATGCGCTTGAGATTCGATTGCACGATCGCGAACAGGTTGCCGACCGCGAGCGACAGCGCCGCGATCAGCCCGAGCATCGCAGTCCAGTCGCCGGCCATGCCGCCGAGCGCGCCGTCGAGCAACCGATACGCCATGCCGAACGCGGCGAGCTTCGAGGCCGAGCCGACGAACAGCGTGATCGGCGTCGGCGCGCCCTGATACACATCCGGCAGCCACATGTGGAACGGCGCCGCGCCGAGCTTGAACGCGATCCCGACCACGAGAAACACCAGCCCGAACGCGAGCAGCGCCTGATGCGGGCTGCCCGCTGCGAACGAGGCGAGTGCATGAATCTGCGCCAGATCGAGCGTGCCGGTCGCGCCGTAGATCATCGACATGCCATACAGCAACAAGCCGGACGCGAGCGAACCGAGCACGAAATACTTGATTGCCGCTTCCGAGGCGATCGCCGAATCGCGATTCAGCGCCACCAGCGCATACGAACTCAGCGTCAGCAGTTCGAGACCGAGAAACACCGTGACCAGGCTGCCGGCCGAAACCAGGATCATCATGCCGAGGGTCGCGAACAGCAGCAACAGGTAGAACTCGCCCGCGAACAGGCGTCGATCGTGCAGATACGTCCGCCCGTAAACCATGACCGCGCCCGTCGTCAGCAGCACGAACAGTTTCAGCAATGTTGCAACGCCGTCGCTGATGAACATGCCGTTGAACGCGCTGACCGACCCCGCGGCATCCGGTGCGCCGCGCCAGACCAGAACGCCGGTCACGATCAGTGCCAGCACGCTCGCCCAATGCGTGACGCCGCGCCGCTGCTGTTTCAGGAACAGATCGATCAGGAGGATCGCGCAGGTCAGGCCGAGCAGGACCACCTCGGGCAGCAGCGTAATCAGGTCGTTGGGATTGAATACGATCATGTTCCGAAGAAATACTTTACGACGACTTCCGCACCGATCCCGACAACGATCCCGACAAATACAATGGCGGGGAATATGGGCGCCATGACAATAGCCTCCTTCCTGAAGTCGCTATTCTCGCGCATTGTTTCGGCTCCAACGGGATCGAGATCTTCTACGCACTTGAACCATGGCATTGCTCAAACCTGCGACATCATCAAGGTATGCACGATATCCCGCACGGCGCTGTCCATCAGCGCAATCAGCGGCTGCGGGTAGATGCCGACTGCAAGAACGGCGGCGCCGAATGCGCCGAGCACGATCCACTCGTTGGCATCGAGGTCCTTCATCTTGGCGACATTGTCGTGGGTGACCGCGCCGAACACGACGCGCTTGATCAGCCACAACGTGTAGGCCGCGCCGATGATCAGCGTGAATGCGGCGGCCAGCGCGATCCACGGGCTGTCCTGGAACGATGCGAGGATCACCATGAATTCGCCGACGAATCCGCTGGTGCCGGGCAGCCCGCAGTTGGCCATCGCGAACAGCACGAACAGGGTCGCGAACCACGGCATCACGTGCGCAAGGCCGCCGTAATCCTTGATCAGGCGCGTATGCAGCCGATCGTACATGACGCCGATGCACGAGAACATCGCGCCCGACACGAAGCCGTGCGAGATCATCTGCACCATCGCGCCCTGGATGCCGAGCCGCGCGGCGGCGAGGTTGTGCTCTTCGCGCACCAGTGCGAGCGCGATGAACAGGCCGAGCGTGACGAAACCCATGTGCGCGATCGACGAGTACGCGATCAGCTTCTTCATGTCGTCCTGCACCAGCGCGACATAACCGATGTAGATGATCGCGATCAGCGACATCGCGATCACGACCCATGCGTAGGTCTGGCTGGCGTCGGGCGTCATCGGCAGCGAGAAGCGGATGAAGCCGTAGCCGCCGACCTTCAGCATGATTGCGGCCAGGATCACCGAGCCGCCGGTGGGCGCCTCGACATGCGCGTCCGGCAACCACGTGTGCACCGGCCACATCGGTACCTTGATCGCGAACGCGATCAGGAACGCGAAGAACAACCAGGCCTGTTCGTGTGCGTCGAGTCCCGCGTGCTGGAACGCGGCGATCGAGAATTCGCCGGTCTTCATGTGCAGATAGATGAGACCGACCAGCATGAAGATCGAACCGAGAAACGTGTAGATGAAGAACTTCAACGTCGCGTACACGCGTCGCGGTCCACCCCAGATGCCGATGATCAGGAACATCGGAATCAGCATGCCTTCGAAGAACACGTAGAACAGCAACGCGTCGGTCGCCGCGAACACGCCGATCATGAGGCCTTCGAGCGCGAGCATCGCCGCCATGAACTGGCCCGGCTTGTCGGTGATCGGTTTCCAGCTGCCGATGACGACGAGCGCCGTCGTGAAGGCGGTCAGCACGATCAGGGCCACGGAAATGCCATCGACACCGAGAGCGTAATGCACCCTGAGCGCATCGATCCACGGGCGGCTTTCGACAAACTGCATGCCGGTCAGCGCAGGCCGATAGGCGCACCACAGGACAATGCCGAACGTGAACGTCGCGAGTGAAGCGACCAGTGCAAGCCAGCGCGCAGCCTGCGCACGCCGGCCCAGCGCCAGCACCGCGGCGGCGCCGACAATCGGCAGCCAGATCAGGATATCGAGGAGATGCGGCACAGGCATGATTGTTGTCGTTTCCATCGATCAGCCGCCGACCTGCGCGACGGTCCACCACAATC
>JBAVZT010000202.1:0-1687 GCA_049588955.1 Rhodanobacteraceae bacterium
GCGCGGAGCCGAGCTGCCGCCGGCCGAACGCGAACAGGTGCTGACGCGGGCCGCGGAGCTGGTCGCGCGCGTGCGGGCGAAGAGTGGCGATCAGAGCGCCGTCGAATCGTTCATGCGCCAGTACGACCTGTCGAGCGAGGAAGGCGTACTGCTCATGTGTGTCGCCGAGGCGCTGCTGCGCATCCCGGACCGCGCCACCACCGACAAGCTCATCCGCGACAAGCTCGGCGAAGCCGACTGGAAAAAGCACATCGGCACCAGCGATTCGGTGTTCGTCAACGCATCGACCTGGGGCCTCATGCTGACCGGGCATCTGGTCAACCTCGCCGACGAGACGCGGCGCGACTTCAGCGGCGCACTGCGGCGCCTGGTCGGTCGCGCCGGCGAGCCGGTGATCCGCCTCGCCGTGCGCCAGGCGATGCGCATCATGGGTCACCAGTTCGTGATGGGCCGCACGATCGCCGAAGCGCTGGAGCGCTCGTCGGAAAGGCAGAACGCGGCGTACCGCTATTCCTACGACATGCTCGGCGAGGCGGCGCTGACGCAGCCGGATGCCGATCGCTACTTCCAGGCCTATGTCGATGCGATCGACGCGCTCGGCAAGCGCGACTCGGCGCTGCGAAAGCGCGAACGCGACGTGCTCGATGCACCGTCGATCTCGGTCAAGCTCTCCGCCCTGCATCCGCGCTACGAAGTGGCCAAGCGCGCACGCATCCATGCGGAGCTGACGCCGAAGGTTCTGGCGCTCGCGCAGCTGGCGATGAAGAACGACGTCGGCATGACCGTCGACGCCGAGGAAGCCGAGCGCCTGGAACTGTCGCTCGACGTGGTCGGCGCCGTCTTCGCCGATCCGTCACTGGACGGCTACGACGGCTTTGGCCTTGCAGTGCAGACGTACCAGAAGCGCGCGCCGTTCGTCATCGACTGGCTCGCCGACACCGCGCACAAGGCCAAGCGCCGCTGGTGCGTGCGGCTGGTCAAGGGCGCGTACTGGGATTCGGAGATCAAGCGTGCGCAGGAATTCGGCCTGCCCGGCTACCCGGTCTACACGCGCAAGCCGAACACCGATGTGTCCTACCTCGCCTGCGCCCGGAAAGTGTTCGAAGCCGGCGCGGCCGCCATGTATCCGCAGTTCGCGACCCACAACGCGCACACCATCGCTTCGATCCATCATTTCGCGCAGGGACGTGCATTCGAGTTCCAGCGCCTGCACGGCATGGGCAGCGATCTCTATGGCGAAGTGATCGGCGTTCGTTCCTCGATGGCTTCGGACGAGTCCTTCCTGGACTCGCCGAGGCGCGCCGAGTCCGGCGCAGGTCCGGGCTCGGCTGCGACGAGTCGCGCCAGCGCGACTCGCGGTGGGCCATCCATGGTCCAAAGTGCTGCGGTAGCGTGCCGCGTCTACGCGCCGGTCGGCAGCCACGAGGATCTGCTGCCGTATCTGGTGCGCCGCCTGCTCGAAAACGGCGCCAACACCTCGTTCGTCAATCGCATCGTCGACGAGGATGTCTCGATCCGCGATCTCATCGCCGATCCGGTCGAGATCGTGCGCGCGCTTTCCTCCGTGCCGCATCCGCGCATTCCGCTGCCGGTCGGCCTCTACGCCGACAATGCTGCGCTTGCGCAGAACACGAATTTTGTATCCAGGAAGAATTCGATGGGTGTGAATCTGGCAAACGACAATGCA
>JBAVZT010000203.1:0-3894 GCA_049588955.1 Rhodanobacteraceae bacterium
GCCATTGCATCCATCGCCACCAGGTCGATGAACAGCGTTTCGGCACGATCGAGCAGGCCGGCGCGCATGTAGTCTTCGCCGAGTTCGAGCAGGGCCACGGTTTTTTCGGCATCGTTGAGGCTTGGTCGCGCGATCAGGTTCTGGTGCACCCGGATGGCGCGATCGACTTCGCCGCGACGCCGAAACAGATTGCCGAGCGCAAGGTGGGTCTCCACCGTGTCGCGATTGATGTCGGCCAGCTTGAGAAACACCTCGATGGCCTTGTCCTGCTGTTCGTTGAGCAGGTAGTTGAGCCCGCGAAAATAGCTCGTGGACAGTTCGCTGACGCGCGCCCCCGAAGTGCGTTCGCTGCCGCGGCGCGCAATGTACCAGCCGGAAAACGCCGCGACCGGCAGCAGCAGGAACAGCAGCGCCAGCTCGCTCATGGGGTCTCGTCGGGCGGAGGGGCGAGTTGTCGCGAATCACGCAATGCCCGCCGACACAGGCGCAATTCGCGCCTGAGCCGCGGCACAAGTCCGAGCCATACGGCGATTCCGCCCAGGAACCAGCCGAGCAACAGCGCGGCCAGCAGCGCAGCCCCCTTGGGAACGCTCACGACGACAAAATACAGATCCAGGCCGATCCGCTCGGCGTTGAGGCCGCCGAACAACGCGCCTGCTCCAGCGAATACGAGGATGGACAAGACCACGCCGAGGCGCATCACGCTTCAACTCTGACCGGGGATCGCTAGTGTAACGGCAAGGGCGATCACGGGCGCGCCTGTGCAAGGCAAACATGTCACGGGCCGCGGCATCGGTCCTCGGTTCCGTCCTTCCGAGTCACTTGGGCGCTGGCTCCCGAGTCGCAGGCACTTGTCGAGGTGCCGGAGATTGCCGGTTCCGCAGGAACATGCCGTCGGGCCTTGCGCAGCACCTGACGGCCATGGAACCGGTTTCCGCTCCCAACTAGCGAGCCGACCGGCCGAATCCCGCCTGATCGATAGCGTCGGCTGCCGCTTTCGCGTTGACCCGCTCGCGAAGTTCCTTGCCGGGCTTGAAATGCGGAACGTGCTTGCCGGGAAGCGCAACGCCCTCGCCGGTCTTCGGGTTGCGTCCCATGCGTGGTGGTCGATAGTGCAACGAAAAACTCCCGAACCCGCGAATTTCGATGCGTTCCCCCGCAGCCAGCGTCCGGCTCATGTGCTCGAGCAGGTTCTTGACAGCGAGTTCCACATCGCCAGCCGCGAGATGTCTTTGCCGCTGCGCCAGGTTTTCGATCAGCTCCGACTTGGTCATGGTGGTACGCGGGTCATGATGGATGGGAATGAAGCGCACCGCCGAATCCGTCCGGCGTGGCTTTGCGATGCGCAATGGCACATGGCCGTTGCCGCCATGGGTTACTCGGACCGATCCAGCTGCTCCTTGAGCAGCGCCCCGAGCTTGGTGGTGCCACCCGACGCGCTCTGATAATCGTCCAGTACCTGTTGCATGTCCTCTTCGTCCTTGGCTCGAATCGACACTTGCAACTGGCGGCCCTTGCGGTCCATACCGATGAATTTCACCTCGACTGCATCGCCGACCTTGAGACGCGTGGTCGCATCGTCGACGCGCTCCTTGGCAATGTCGCTGGCGCGCAGATAGCCTTCCACTCCTTCGGCAAGATCGATCGTCGCGCCGCGCGCGTCCACCTCGCGGACGGTTCCGTTGAGAATGCTGCCGCGCGGATGCGCCGCCATGAACTGGCCGAACGGATCCTGTTCGAGCTGCTTGATTCCGAGCGAGATGCGTTCGCGCTCGGGATCGACAGCCAGCACGACGGTGTCGATTTCCTCGCCTTTCTTGAAATTGCGAATCAGATCCTCGCCTGCGCCCTGCCAGGAGATGTCGGACAAGTGCACCAAACCGTCGATGCCGCCGTCGAGCCCGACGAAGATCCCGAAATCGGTGATCGACTTGATCGTGCCGACCACGCGCTCACCCTTCTTGTGAACGGCCGCGAACGCTTCCCACGGATTGGCACGTGTCTGCTTGATCCCAAGCGAGATGCGCCGGCGCTCCTCGTCGACGTCGAGCACCATGACCTCGACCTCGTCGCCGACCTGCACCACCTTGCCTGGATTGACGTTCTTGTTGGTCCAGTCCATTTCGGAAACATGCACCAGACCCTCGACGCCCGGCTCCAGTTCGACGAAACAGCCGTAGTCGGTGACGTTGGAAATCTTGCCGATCAGCCGGGTTTCGTTGGGGTAGCGGCGAGCGATATTGACCCATGGGTCCTCGCCGAGCTGCTTGAGGCCGAGTGACACGCGGTTGCGCTCTCGATCGAACTTGAGCACGCGCACGTCGAGCTCGTCGCCGACATTGACCACTTCCGACGGATGGCGCACGCGCTTCCAGGCCATGTCGGTGATGTGCAGCAGGCCATCGATACCGCCGAGATCGACGAACGCACCGTAATCGGTCAGGTTCTTGACCACGCCGCCGACCACTGCGCCCTCCACCAGACGCTCGAGCAACTTCTCGCGTTCCTCGGAGAATTCGCTCTCGACCACGGCGCGCCGCGAGACCACGACGTTGTTGCGCTTGCGATCGAGCTTGATGATCTTGAACTCGAGTTCCTTGCCTTCGAGGTAACTCGGATCGCGCACCGGGCGCACGTCGACCAGCGATCCCGGAAGAAAAGCGCGCACATCCTTGATGTCGACCGTGAATCCGCCCTTGACCTTGCCGGAAATGCGCCCGGTCACGGTCGCGTCGCCGGACTGCGACTCCTCGAGCTCATCCCAGACCATCGAACGCTTGGCCTTCTCGCGCGACAGCATCGTCTCGCCAAAGCCATTCTCGATTGCGTCGAGTGCGACCTTGACCTCGTCGCCGACTTCGATTTCAAGCTCACCCGCTTCGTTGCGGAACTGCTCGATTGGAATGATACCTTCGGATTTCAGGCCGGCGTTCACCACCACCACATCGGATCGTATCTCGACCACGGTGCCGGAAACGATGGCGCCGGATTTCAGGTTGGAGATTGCTTGGCTCTGTTCGAACAGCTCGGCAAAACTTTCAGTCATATGGGTTTCCGGAAGAGTCAACGGACCGCAAGCGCGTCGTTCCCGTTGCGGGATCGAGGACGTTCGGTCCACCTGTCATGGGCGCACGATGCACCATTGCAAAACCGGCGCAAGCACCGGACCTTACCCTATTGCTCGAGTCGTCGACGAGGAATCAGCGCCGGCCCGTTCGCACGAAAGCCAGCACCCCGGCGACGACTGTCGCGACGGGCATGCCGGTCGTGTCCACGATCAGCGCTGCCGGATCGGGCCTCAGCGGCGCCACCGCACGGGTGGCATCGCGAGCATCCCGCGCCTCGATCTCGCGCAAAAGGGACGCGAGTGTAACGTTCAATCCCTTTTCCTTCAACTGCTTATGGCGCCGGCGTGCGCGCTCCCTGGCAGTGGCCGTCAGGAACACTTTCCACGCGGCATCGGCAAACACCACTGTACCCATGTCGCGACCATCCGCAACCAGCCCCGGCTTCCTGCGAAACGAGCGCTGCTTGTCGTACAGAGCGGCGCGCACCGGCGCCATGGCGGCGATCGCCGACGCCGCCGCAGCGCAGGTCTCGGTGCGTATTTCGTCGGTCGCGTCGTGCCCGTTGATCACGACCCGAGCATCACCGCCGCCACCGGGATCGCGAAATTCGATGCGCGTGGTATCCACGCAGCGCGTGACCGCCTCGGGGTCGGACAGATCCAGCCCGGCCATCCCGGAGGCACAGGCGACTGCCCGGTACAGCGCCCCGGAATCGAGCAGATGCCAGCCGAGCACCTCGGCCACGTTGCGACTTATCGTGCCCTTGCCCGATCCGGACGGACCATCGATGGCGAGCACCGGGATGTCTGGTTCGGACGGCTTGGAC
>JBAVZT010000204.1:0-4546 GCA_049588955.1 Rhodanobacteraceae bacterium
GGCAATCTCGCCCTGTTCGAGTCGGGGGCCATTGTGTTGCATATCGCAGAGCGCCATGCGGGCCTGCTGTCAGACGATGCAAATATCCGGGCGCGCGCGATCTCATGGATGTTTGCCGCGCTCAACACGGTCGAGCCGCCCATTCTTGAACTCGTGACCGCCAAGCTGCTGGAGGGCGACAAGCCCTGGGCCGAACAGCGCCTGCCCCTGGTCAAGGATCGCATCGGTGGCCGGCTGCGCGACCTTTCCGCTTACCTCGGCGATGCCGCCTGGCTCGATGGTGCGTTCAGCGCGGGCGACCTGATGATGATATGCGTGCTACTCAGGCTGAAAGCATCGGGCCTGCTGAACGACTATCCGAACCTCGCCGCCTATGTCGCCCGCGCCGAAGCGCGGCCCGCCTTCAAGCGTGCATTCGCCGCCCAGTTGGCGGTGTTCGCGGGCAAGCCTCCGGCCCGCTGACAAGGAGAAAACGCGTCATCGCTCATTTGAGTCCGGCTTGCTTGCACTGTCCCCGCCCGCATTGTCCCTGACACTTATTTTCCTTCTTCCCGACGTCGCCTCGATTGATGAAAACTGGATTGCCGGTCGACACACGGTTATCCTGTTCCCGACGACGTGGCGGAGAACACTCTCCATGCGGACCCCGTCTGCGCTTCACCCACGATTGAATCCGCTTGCGGCGTGCCTTGCGCTGGCGCTGCCGATGGGCAGCGCTGCGGCTCCCGCGCTCTGCTCGAATCACCACCCACCGCCACGGATGCTGCTGCGCGCGTCTGCACCAGCCGATCGCCACCTCCTCGACTCATTCGCCGCGCACCGACAGCGCATTCCGGCGTCGCATAGATTGTCCGGCCACGCGCCCGGGGCAATCATCGTGGAGAATTGCAACGACTCCGGACCCGGCAGCCTGCGTGATGCGGTGACCTCCGCAGTCGACGGTGACACGATCGACCTGCGCGATCTCGCCTGCAGCGTGATCACGCTGACGTCCGGAGAAATCGTGGTCGGCGTCGACAATCTGACCATCGAGGGTCCCGGTGCCGGGCATCTGTCGATCAGCGGCAACAATGCCTCGGCTATCCTGACCCACCCGTCGAACGCGGGCATTCTGACGATCGACGGCATCGAAGTGCGCGATGGGGTCGCCGCGCTCGGTGGCTGCATCCTGGCCTACGGCGACGCATTCGAATTTGATAACTCCCGCGCCGAAAACTGCCGCGCGACGAGCGCGTCGGGCAATGCCATAGGCGGGGCAATCGCTGCGGCCGTCCTCACGATCAGTGACAGCACCATCACCGGCAATGCTGCGATTGCAGGCGACCTCCACGAAGCGCTGGGTGGGGGCGTCTTCGGGTATGTCGCTACCATCGCCCGAAGCACCATCAGCAACAACTACACGAGCACGTCGACTGGAATGGCCTTCGGCGGAGGAATCTATGCCGGCACCCTGGCCATCGCCGACAGCATCGTGGGGAACAATGCGGTTGACAGCGGCCCCTCCGGAAGCGCAATCGGAGGCGGTCTGTGGGTGAACACCAACCTCGAAATGGTTCGAAGTGCCGTCATCGAAAATCAGGCATTTCAAGCATTTGGCGGCATGCTTCTCGACGGGGTTTCATTGAATTCCGCGGCAAGCATCACTGACAGCACCATCTCCGGCAACACGACGGCGGGCGTGGGCGGCGGCATCGGCAACTTTGGCTCTACCGAGCTGACCCTTGCCAACAGCACTGTCGCATTCAACACGGCCGATACAACCGCGTACCCGGGCGGATCGATATATGCCGGTGTGGCCCTGGTGGGGACCACCGCGCACCTGCAAAGCACGATCATCTCGAACAACAGCGCGGCCGGGATGCCTGCGGATTTGTCCGCAACCGGTGGCGGCAGTGTCGACGGCGCGAACCTCATTGTGCTCGCGGCCAATGTTCCGTTGCCACCGGATACGCTCTTCGACGATCCGCTGCTCGGCCCACTGCAAGACAACGGCGGGCGCACGCCGACCGATGCCATCGGCGCTGACAGTCCGGCGATCGACGCCGGCAACAACGCCGCCGGACTCGAGTTCGACCAGCGCGGCGAGGGCTTTCCCCGCAGCATCGGCCTGACCGATATCGGTGCGTTCGAATTCGGCGCCGATCAGATCTTCAGCAACGGCTTCGACTGAGTCGGCCAAACCCTCCAATTCGAGGAAAATGCGGACGTGCGCGAGAGTGCACTTCGCCCTGAGGTGCTGATGCCGGCACCGCGGCGGCTCGGCTTTTGCGGGACTTGATCACTCCTCGCCCGGCACGCCCATCCAGTCGGCCTCGGCATCGATCGGCGCGCCGGGCGGGATGACGACCTTGCGCGCGCGTTTGGCCAGCAGCTTGTCGAGCTGCTCGGGGTCGAGCAACTGGCGCGACAGGCTTGCACCCCAGGCGCGATCGTCGGCGCTGCCGTGGCGCTTGCCGAGTGCGATCGCGACTTCGTGCACACGCTCGTCGAGCAGCGTAGCCACGCCCGGCGTGGTCTTCGGATTGTGCGCGACCTGTGCGAGCGTGATGAGGGTTCGGTAGGCGATGCGCCGCGTCAGCGCGTCGGTCTCGTCGGGTAATGTCGCCGCGAGCAGGCGGTCGAGCACCTCGTCGACGCCGAGCCCTTTGGGATTCGCTGCATGCTGGGCATCGAGCCGGGCCAGTCGCGCCGACGCAAGCAACGCCTCCAGCGTGATTTCGGCAGCGGCATCGGCAGCGACCAGCGGATCGAATGGAGTTCCATCGGAGTCGGCGAACAATTCAATTCGATACTGCCGGTTCGGGCTCGCGTTGCGCGCCGCCGACAACAGCGGCACGAGTCGCTCGGGAACGCGCAACTGGTCCGGCGAAAGGGTGGCGAGAACGGCATCCAGCGCCGCGCGTTGTGCGTCCGGCGGTACCGTTGCCGAGGATTCGCGGCCGCCGCCGTTGACTGCATAACGCAAATCCACTCCACCGATGGCCTTGGCCGCGGCAACCATCTGGTAACGGTGCAGCAACCAGATCGGCACGAACCGCCGGCGCAAGTTGGCGACGGGTTCGCCTGCCGCAAGCACATCGAGTCCGAAGTGGTCGATCGCCGCGCGTCGCACTTTCATCAGGCGGATCAGTTCCGCGCTGGGGTCGGCACCGTCGTCCCACAGGGATGCCCAGGGTTGGGCCGTGTCGGCGGAGCGGGCATTTTCATCCTCGATGTAGCGCTGCCCGGATGCGACCACGGCTTGCGCCTTGGCATCGGCAAACTGCTGCGGGTCCTTGCCCGGTGCGGGTTCGCCGTAAAGCCAGTCGACCGTGGCCATGTCCCAGCGGCCGACGCCGACGGCGTACGCACTGGCGAGATCGGGACGGCCATCGACAAGGCCGATCCGTGGCGGCGGATAGTCCATCACCGAGGCGCGACCCTGCGTGCTCGCCGCAAAGTTGTGCGCGAAGCCAAGGGCATGGCCAACCTCATGCGCGCCGAGCTGGCGAAGTCGCGCGAGCGCGGCCTGCACCGGATCATCGGGCCCACCCTGCCCGACCTTGTCGGCACCGACCAGTCCCTCGAAGATCTGGATGTCCTGACGCACGCGCAGCGATCCGATCACAACCATGCCCTTGACGATCTCACCGGTGCGCGGATCCACGATCTCCTGACCGTACGACCAGCCGCGCGTTGCGCGATCGACCCAGTTGACGATGTTGTAGCGCGCGTCCATCGGATCGACGCCGACCGGCAGCAGCTTGACCTGAAACGCATCGATGTAGCCGGCCGCGTCGAAGGCCTTGCTCCACCAGCCGATGCCCTCGAGCAACGCGGAACGGATCGGTTCGGGCGCGTCGCGATCGACGTAGAAGACGATCGGCTTGCGCACTCTCGAACGCGGTGCGTCCGGATCGATCTTGTCGAGCCGGAAGCGATTGGCAAAGTCGCGCACGACGTCATGGCCGAGCGGTTCGCCAAAATCGACGATCTGCGTCGAGAAGCCGCCGATTCGCGGATCGAATCGGCGCGGACGGAAACCCGGGCCGGGCAGACGCACGAAGCTGTGATGCACGGTGAAGCTGACCTTCTTCGCGTCGGGCGCGACGTTGGTCACTTCGGCACCGGGCATCTTCGACGCGTATGTCTGTACTGCGTCGACTTCGATATTTTCCGGAAACACCTTCACGGAATCCGGATCGGCGGCGCTGAGTTTCGCGTCGAGCGCAAACTCCTTGCCCGCGCCCTGCCCGCCGCCAACCCCGAACGTGTCCTCGCTTTGATCAAGCGAACTCGCGATACCGAGCGTATCGGTCGTGAAAAAACCGGCGAGGTCCACGACCATGCGGCCGTCCGGAAGGCTCGCGGCGATGGCGCCCATCCAGACGATCGACGAAGCGAAGTCGGGACTCGCGCCGCCGCCGTCGCTCGCGGCCGTACCGGCCGCGCGAAAGCGCGGGTTCTCGAACAGCGCCGCGACCTTGTTGCCGTAACGCCGGAACGCGATCACCTGCGTATCGCCGACGCGGCCCCGATCGAGGAACGTCGGCGCCGAACCCAGGCC
>JBAVZT010000205.1:0-2178 GCA_049588955.1 Rhodanobacteraceae bacterium
TGGGGGAAGTTGTATCTCACCACCACCGGCACAGCGATGCCTCAATGCGCGAGGGGCGAGTCCATTTGATTACCAAGACTACAAGACTTCGGCGCGACGGTGTCGTCCCTGTGCGGGTCGAGGCGCCGCTCACGGATGCGCAGGCATCGGCACGCGATCGAAGTGCAGCGTGCGAGGAAATGCGTGATGGTCATTGGCATGGGCCGGCTGGTCCGATCGGCGGCCGGTTTCGCTCCGTGTCGGGCATGCCGGGGGCAGGCATCGATTTTGTGCTGCGCTGCGCAAGCGCGCGTTCGCGATGCGTGGTAACTTTCACCGGTTACTTCAGTCGGGGTGAGTCTCATGAAAAAGCGGTATGCATTGATTGCGCTGCTCGCGGCAGGCCTTGTGTCACTGGCGCACGGCGGCGTGATCGAAAGGGCGCAACAGCAGCAGTCGGCCGACTTGTGGTCCGCCTGGGGCGGTCAGATCGGCGTCCACTGGAATACGGATCTCATGCAGGTGCTCGGGATGAGCATCGAATCGACCGACGGCAAACTCCAGCAGACCGATTTTCGCGGGCACGAATGGTTCACGCTGCGAGAAAGCAACGGTCTGCAATTCGCAGTTCGCAACGGCGAGCTCAAGAGCTTCAAGACCGGTTCGCTGCAGATGCGCGGCGGCTACGTGCTCAGCCTGCCCAACGGCAGCCGGATCGATCTGCGCAACATGACGCTGCGCGTGCGCGCGGACGATCCCAAGGTGCTCGATCTGATCAGTGCAGACGGCAAGGCGTGGTTCTTCTCCGATCGCATCATGTTCGAACTGGACCAGAACAACAGCGTGCTTGCGGTGCGCGCAGCGGACGTCCGGATTTCCCCGATACTCGCGAATGCGATGGGCGAGCCGCAGGCCAGCGGCTGGGAACTGGCCGACATGGCGATGAACACCGAGGTGTTCATCAGTGGCGGCGGCGCGCGACCAGACGAGGTGTGCGACCCGTATCCGTGGCCGGATGTGGAGGTGCCGAACCATCCGGGCCAGATCTATCAGGCCGATCTGTTCATGCAGAACTTCAGCGTGCAGACGGTCGGCTGCCTCAACTGCGACCCGGTCAATGAAACCGGATTCGCCGGTTTCGCGCCGAGCTCGACGCTCGTCAACAACCGCAACGACGGCACTCCGGTCGTCACCGTGCCCGGCGACCCGCTTGGTACCAGCAAGGCCCTCTACACCGGCTTCGTCGCGTGGTTCACCAAGTTCACCGGCAGCCCGCCGAACTACAACCCGCCGTACAAGAACGATCAGCATCCGTTCCTGATCTGGAACCTGTATCGCACCAATGCCGACGGCAGCATCGTGCAGATCGGCCGTTCGGGCGTGAAACACGCATTCCTGACCATCAACGGGGGATGCCTGGATTCCTGCGATCACTTCAGCAATCACGCGCTCGGGCGCGGTTGCAGCGATACCTACGGGGTCGGTAACAACGACAGCCAGAGCGACATGGGGCCGCGCTCGGAGATCGTGCCGGCGCATGGTCTCTGGGGCCGCTGCGGCTCGATCTGGGATCCGGGTTGCGATGGATCGCAGCACAACAACGGGAACGATTCGTGGACGCAGCGCATGAAGGTGCTCGAGTCGGATCTCGACACCACCCTGCATCCGGGTGCGACCTACCGGATCGAGTCGTGGTATGTCGCGCGCGACGACATCGACATCTACAACTCGATGGCGACGCTCGCGGTGACGCCGAACCACAGCGGCAATTCCTGGTCGCTGAGCGGCCAGTCCGACTACCGCCTCGGTCCCGCCGTTGATCGCTGGGTCGATCCGCGCAATCCGGGCCGCGATGCGATCAACGTCGAGCTCGCCAACCCCGATGGTCACACCAGGGTCGCGGTCAAGGCGGTCGATCTCGGCGGCGGCAACTGGCGATACGACTACGCGGTGATGAATCTCGACTATGCGCGCGCGATCACGCAGGCACCCGCAAACGGCCCCGATCCGCGCGTGCTCAGCAACGCCGGTTTCGACAGCTTCACGGTACCGGTGCCGGCGGGCGCGACGGTGAGCGCGACGTCGTTCCACAACGGCGTTGCCGGCGACAGTGGCGCGTGGCAAGCAACGATCGGCGCCAACTCGGTGACCTGGAGCGCGGGGGATCAGCCGACGCTGGATTGGGGCACGATGTACAGC
>JBAVZT010000206.1:0-2399 GCA_049588955.1 Rhodanobacteraceae bacterium
CCAGGCGCTGGCCCGGCTGCGCGACGCCGGCAACCAGCTGGTGGCATCGCTCGCCTCCGCCAGTGACGGTGAAGTCCTCGAGTGGGCTGCTGCATTTGTCGGCCAATGCACCAGTGCGCTGGACGAACTGGTCGTGTTCGCACCGTGGTGCGCGCTCGCGGTGCCGGATCGCTGGCGTGAAGTTGTCGATGGTGCCGGGATTCCGCGCTTCGGCGAAGTTGCCCGCGACGAGTTGCCCTGGCTCACGGAATTGCAGCGTGCGAGCCTCGATTCGGCCCGCAGCCCCAGCGCTGCAGAACAGGAATGGCTTGATGCCGTGACACACGCGGTGGCGGTTGCCGGTCGCCATGCACGCGGGCGTGTTGAGGCGATCGAGCGCCTGGCGTTCGATGCGGGCGATTTTGCCCAGGTCGACTACGGTTTCCTGTACGACCGCAAGCGTCACCTGTTCTCGATTGGATACAACTTTGCCGAGCGGCGTCGGGATGCGAGCTACTACGACCTGCTGGCGTCCGAAGCGCGCCTGTGCATTTTCATCGCCATCGCACAGGGACAGGTACCGCAGGAAAGCTGGTTTGCGCTTGGCCGTCTGCTGACAAACGCCGGCGGCGAGCCGACCTTGCTGTCGTGGAGCGGGTCGATGTTCGAATATCTGATGCCTTCGCTGGTCATGCCGACGTTTACGGGGACCCTGCTCGAACGCACCTGTCGCGGAGCGGTACGCCGACAGATCGCCTATGGCCAGCAACACGGCTTGCCTTGGGGCATTTCGGAGTCCGGCTACAACCTGGTCGATGCCTCGCTCAATTACCAGTATCGGGCGTTCGGCGTGCCCGACCTCGGGCTCAAGCGCGGACTCGCCGACGATCTGGTGGTCGCGCCGTACGCCAGCATGCTGGCGTTGCCGATCGTGCCGCAGGCGGCTGCGGCGAATCTGCAGCGTCTGGCCGACAGCGGCGCGCTGGGCCGCTACGGATTCTACGAGGCGATCGACTACACGCCGGGGCGTCTGTCACGCGATCAATCGAGCAGCGTGGTGTTCTCGTTCATGGCGCATCACCAGGGAATGAGTCTGCTGGCGCTGGTGCAGGCGTTGCGGCATCAACCGATGCAGCGGCGATTCGAAGCCGACCCGCTGTTGCAGTCGGCCATGCTGCTGCTGCAAGAGCGCGTGCCCAAGGCGGCGGGCTCGGTCATGCATGCGGAACTCGCCGATTTCAAGCGCGTGTCCGGCGAGCGCGAACTCTCGGTGCGCGTGCTGCACCGCCCCGATACCGCCGTCCCGGCCCTGCAATTGCTGTCCAACAGCCGTTATCACGTGATGGTGACCGCAGCCGGCGGCGGTTACAGCCGATGGAAGAACTTCGCGATCACCCGCTGGCGCGAGGATGCCACGCGCGACAACTGGGGAGCGTTCTGCTATCTGCGGGATGTGGAAAGCGGCGACGTCTGGTCGACCACGTTCCAGCCGACCGGTGCGGCGACGGAGATCTACGAGGCGACCTTCAGCGAACCGCGCGTCGAGTTTCGCCTGCTCGGTACCAATTTCGATACTCAAACCGAAATCGTGGTGTCGCCCGAGGACGACATCGAGTTGCGCCGCACGCGCATTACCAATCGCACGCGCGTGCCCCGCACCATTGAAGTCACCAGCTATGCCGAGGTGGTGCTTGCCGACGCCGTGGCCGATGCCATGCATCCGGCATTCGGCAATCTGTTCGTCGAGACCGAGATTCTCGAAGCGCGTCAGGCCATCCTGTGCACGCGTCGGCCGCGCTCGCTGGAAGAACAGGTGCCGTGGATGTTCCATCTGCTGGCGGTTCGCGGTGCCCGCAGCAGCTCCGTATCGTTCGAGACCGATCGTCTGCGCTTCGTCGGTCGCGGCAACAGTGGTGCGGATCCCGAAGCGATGCGTGCGCCGGGCGTGTTGGCGGGCAGCCAGGGCTCGGTACTCGATCCGATTGTCGCGATACGTCATCGCATCGAACTCGAACCGGAACAGTCGCTCAGCTTCGATCTGGTCATCGGCGCCGGCGAAAGCCGCGCAATCTGTCTGGGCCTGGCCGAGAAGTATCACGACTGGCGTCTGGCCGACCGCGTGTTCGATCTGGCCTGGACGCACAGTCAGGTCGTGTTGCGCCAGATCAATATCAGCGAGGCCGACGTTCAACTCTATGGGCGCCTCACCGGCAACGTGATCTACGGCAATGCTTCGCTGCGCGCCAATGCCGAGCTGGTGGCGCGCAACCGGCGTGGTCAGTCCGGCCTTTGGGGGTATGCGATTTCCGGTGACCTGCCGATCGTGCTGGTGCAGATCAAGGACCCCGTCGAAATCGATCTGGTGCGCCAACTGGTGCAGGCCCACACCTACTGGCGCCTCAAGGGCCTCGCGGTCGATC
>JBAVZT010000207.1:0-7168 GCA_049588955.1 Rhodanobacteraceae bacterium
CTCCAATGCCGCCCATACACGTGGCGCGGGATCGTCCTCGCGCGGCCACAGCGCCGGTCGCAGGTTCATGTCGAAGCTGACCAGCGCGCCGACCGCGCGCGCCCGGCGCATGCCGGACAACGTAGTGTCCGCGATCGCGGGTTCGGTCAGGCTGCACGAGCCACAGTGAAAGATCGAAACGTCGTTGAAGGCATCCGCGTCGAAATCGCCATCGCGAAACAACAGGTCTGCCGACGGCGGACGATAGAAACTGAAGCTGCGTTCGCCCGCCGTATCGAGTGCGACGAACGCGAGCGCAGTGCGCGCCGCATCGGTACGCCGAAGATGCCGCGTGTCGACCCCGGCCTCGCGCAACCGCTGCTCGATCATGTCGCCGAACAGGTCGGTTCCGAGCATGCCGACAAAGGCAACCTGGCCACCGAGACGCGCGACGGCGACGGCGACATTGGCCGGTGCCCCACCGGCATGTGCGACAAAGGCCGGCGCCTCGTCGCCCGGTGCAATCTGCCCGTGAAAATCGATCAGAGCCTCGCCGAAGCAGACGATCCCTTTCATGCGCAGCGCGAACCATTCAACCCGTAGAACACGATATACAGATAACACAGCAACGGCAGGACAAAGGCCATCTGGATGCCGACGCGATCGGCCAGCACGCCCTGCAGCACCGGAACCACGGCACCCCCGACAATCGCCATGATCAGGAGACTCGACGCCTTGCCGGTCAGCGGGCCTAGCCGGTCGATGCCGAGCGTGAAGATGTTCGGGAACATCACCGAATTGAACAGGCCGATCGCGACGACGCTCCACAGTGCAAGCGATCCATGCGTCAGCATCGTGGTGAGCACCAGCACGGCGGCGACCGAGGCGGCGGCGGCCAGCACGCGACGCGGATCGAGCCGCGTCAGCAAGGCCGATCCGGCAAAGCGTCCGATCATCGCCCCTCCCCAGTAGAGCGAGACGAAACCGGCTGCGCGCGCTTCGGACATTGCGCCGATCCCGGGCAACGACAGGTAATTGATCATGAAGCTGCCGATCGAAACCTCGGCGCCGACGTACAGGAAGATCGCAATCACGCCGAGCCGCACGTGACGCCGAGCGAGCGCATCGGCGAAACGGTGCTGCGGATCGTCCGCATGACCGACGCTGAGTGGCGGCAGATGGAACCACCAGACGATCAGCGCGAGAACGAACAGCGTCAGTGCCAGACCGAGATACGGGAGCTGGACCATCTGCGCCTGCGCAACCCGGTAGGCGAGTTGCCGGGCCGGCGGCAGGCTCGCGAGTTCAGCGGCGCCGAGCACGCTGACCGAAAGGATCACCAGGCCCCCGAATTTCGGCGCCAGCGTAGTTCCGAGGGAGTTGAACGCTTGCGCGAGATTGAGCCGGCTCGATGCGAGCTGCGCCGGCCCGAGCAGGCTCACATAGGGATTGGCTGCGACTTGCAGCAAGGTAATGCCACTGGCGAGTACGAAGAATGCAAACAGGAACAACGGATACGACGGCAATCGCGCCGCCGGCCAGAACAGCAGCGCGCCGATGCCCGCGACGGCGAGGCCGGCGATGATGCTGTGGCGGTAGCCGATGCGCGACAGGACCTTGCCGGACGGCAGCGACATCACGAAGTACGCGCCGAAGAAGGTGAACTGCACCAGCATCACCTCGGCATAGTTCAGCGTGAACACCGACTTCAGATGCGGAATCAGCACGTCGTTGAGCACGGTGATGAATCCCCACATGAAGAAAATCGCCGTGACGACGGTCAGGGCGACGCGGCTGCTTGCGATTCTCGTGCTCATGCGTCGGCTCCCCGTCACTGTCGATGTGCGCGCCCGGCGGGCGCATGGTAGCTTGCCACAGCCTCCTTGCGCGCGAGGAGCGCCGGAGCGACCCCCAACAGGAGGAGTATGCAGGCATGATCCTGATCCCGTCGTCGCGCATCTTGTGCGCAGCGTCCGTCGCACTGCTGCTTTGCGTGCTCGCCGCAATGCCCAGTTCCGGCACGGCAGCGCCCGGCGACGCGGCCTGGCGCGATGTCGACCCGATGATCGGTACCGGCGGCGACGGCCACACGTTTCCCGGTGCTACGGTGCCGTTCGGCATGATCCAGTTGAGTCCGGACACCGCGATGCCGGACTTCAAGCATGCCTACAAGTGGGCGGCCGGTTACCGTTACGACGACGCAAGCATTCTGGGTTTTTCGCACACGCATTTTTCCGGCAGCGGACATTCGGACCTCGGCGATGTGCTGCTGATGCCGGGCAGCGGACCGGTGCAATGGGATGCCGGCGACGTCGCGAAACCCGGCAGTGGCTACCGTTCGCGTTTCAGCCATGCATCGGAATCGGCCGAAGCCGGTTACTACGCGGTAACGTTGTCGGACGGCGATGTGAGGGTCGAACTCACCGCAGGCCGACGCGTCGGCTGGCACCGCTACACGTTTCCCACGGGCAAATCCGCTCATGTGCTGCTCGATCTGCGCCCGAGCATCTACGACTATCCCGGCAAGGTGTTGTGGTCGAGTCTGCGCGTGCGCGTGGACGGCACCGTCAGCGGCCATCGCGAGACGCGCGGCTGGGCGCCCGGGCGGCAGCTTTATTTCGCGATGCGCTTCTCGCAACCGATGCGCTCGCACCAGCTGGTCAATCGCGAACAGGACATCGTCTACAAGGGTTTCAAGGGTCCGGGCCACGACCCCTCCGATACCGCGGCCGTGCAAGGCAAGGCCCTCGAAGGCGCTTTCGAATTCGGTGAGCTCGTCCAGCCGCTGGTCGTGAAGGTCGCGATTTCGACCGTCGGCGAATCCAACGCGATCGCCAACCTCGATGCCGACGGCTCCGGCTGGGACTTCGATGCGCGTCGCGCCGAGGCCCGTCGGCAGTGGCAACAGGCACTGGCCGCGATCGATATCGACGCGCCGACCGACGTGCGCAAGATCTTCTACAGTGCGATGTATCACGCGCTGATCGCGCCGAATCTCGCGATGGACGCCAACGGCGACTATCGGGGACCCGACCGCGGCGTGCACAAGGCCGATGGCTTCACGTTCTATTCCACCTGGTCGCTGTGGGATGTGTACCGGGCGCAGCAGCCGTTGATGGCCCTGATCCAGCCGCCACAGCGCGTCAACGATCTGGTGAATTCGCTGCTCGCCGCGCAACGGGCGAGCCCATTCGGCATCCTGCCGGTGTGGGCGTATCAGGGCCTCGAAACCTGGTGCATGATCGGCTATCACGCGGTGCCGGTGATCGCCGATGCCTACATGAAAGGGTTTCGCGGTTTCGATGCCGGTGCGGCGCTGAAAGCGATGGTCGCAAGTGCGAGCTACGCAGCGTACGGCGATCTTGGCGATTACATGAAACTCGGCTACGTGCCGATCGACAAGGAACCGGAAGCTGCCTCGAAAACCGTGGAATACGCGTTCGACGACTGGACCATTGCGCAGATGGCCACCGCCATGGGCAGCAACGCAATCGCAACGCGCTTCGAGGCGCGCGCCGGCAACTGGCGCAATGTGTTCGACCCGAAAACCGGCTTCGTCCGCGCGCGCAAGACCGATGGCGTCTTCAACGAACCGTTCGACCCCGCAGCGGTCGGCTACGGCAGCGACTACACCGAAGGAAATGCCTGGCAATATTCCTGGTACGAACCGCAGGATATCGCGGGCCTGATCAAGCTCCTCGGCGGCGACGACAAGTTCATCGCCAAACTCGATGCGCTGTTCGACGCGACCGTCGATCCGAAGGAATTCGCAAGCGTCGAGGATATTTCCGGGCTGATCGGCGACTACGCACACGGCAACGAACCGAGCCATCACATCGCGTATCTCTACGACTATGCCGGCGCACCGTGGAAGACCCAACGGCGGCTGACGCAGATCATGCGGACCCAGTACGCAGCGACCCCGACGGGTCTCGCCGGCAACGACGATCTGGGTCAGATGTCGGCCTGGTACCTTTTCACCGCATTGGGTTTCTATCCCGTCGCACCAGCCAGCAATCAGTACGTGATCGGCCGCCCGTTCGTGCACCGAGCCGTATTGAATCTGCCGAACGGAAACCATTTCACCGTGGTCGCGGACCATCTCGACGACATGCATCCGTACGTTGGCAGCGTTGAGCTGGACGGCAGGCCCTTGACACGTACCTGGCTGCGCCACTCGGACATCATGGCCGGTGGCGAGCTGCATTTCGTGATGCAGGCCGAACCGAATCGCGCCTGGGGCAGCGGCGTCGGCGCGCGTCCGTATTCGATGACTCCTGAATGAGACGCGCCGCGGGCATTCGCACCCGCTATCACGACATCCTCGCAGGATGGGTTGAGTGCGGCGAAACCCATCGCAGTCAGAGCGAAACCGCATGGGTATCGCTGCGCTCAACCCATCCTACAAAAACACGGACATCATGGCCGGTGGCGGGCTGCATTTCGTGATGCAGGCCGAACCGGATCGCGCCTGGGGCAGCGGGGTCGGCGCGCGTCCGTATTCGATGACTCCTGAATGAGACGCGCCGCGGGCATTCGCACCCGCTATCACGACATCCTCGCAGGATGGGTTGAGTGCGGCGAAACCCATCGCCGCCGGGCCGAAACCGCATGGGTATCGCTACGCACAACCCATCCTACAAAAACACTGCAAAAACACGCTGGGCGACTCTTGGGCCGCGCTTCGGCGCGATCGGGTTGTTCCGTGTTGAACCCGGCACGCTTATCCAATAGCTTTCGCTTCAACCCCGAATGGAGGAAAAGACCATGGCGAACAAGCCACTGACGACCGGTTCCACGATCATTCCGTGCCTGCGTTATCGCGATGCGAAAGCCGCGATCGACTGGCTGTGCAACGCGTTCGGCCTCGATCGCAATGCGGTGTACGAGGACGACGACGGCAAGGTCATGCACGCGCAGCTCACCTTCGGCAACGGCATGATCATGCTCGGTGGCGTCAGCGACAACGAATTCGGCCGCCACATGGCCCAGCCCGACGAAATCGGCGGACGCGAAACCCAATGCCCATGTGTGATCGTCGCGGATTGCGATGCGCATTACGCGCGCGCCAAGGCCGCGGGCGCCGAAATCGTCGACGAACTCGACACCAAGGAATACGGCGGCAAGGGCTACAGTTGCCGCGACTGCGAAGGACACCTGTGGTACTTCGGCAGCTACGATCCGTGGGTCGCCGAGCATTGAAACAGCCGGGCCTCGATATCGCCACCCAGAATGCGCCAGTGCCCCGCCGGCAGCCCGTCCACTACCAGCCCCCCGATCGACAGGCGATGCAACGTTTCGACGTGATTGCCGACTGCCGCAAACATGCGGCGCACTTGATGGTAGCGACCCTCCGTCAGGGTGAGCCGTGCGCATCGCGGCGTGATCGCGTCGAGCAACGCGGGAGCCAGTGCGGTCCGCTCCGATTCAAGCATGAGGGTCCCGCTTGCGAACAGCGCGGCTTCGTCGCCGCGGAGGTCGTCGGCGAGCGTGGCTTCGTATACTTTCGGGAGATGCGATTTCGGCGAGATGATCCGGTGCAGCAACGCGCCGTCGTCGGTCATCAGCAGCAAGCCGGAGGTGTCGCGATCGAGCCGGCCGACCGCTGACAGCGGTGGCTTGCGATGGCGAAACCGCGGCGGCAGCAGGTCGTAAATCACGCGGCCACCATCCTTGGTGGAACAGGTGCAACCGGTCGGCTTGTGCAGCAGCAGGACCATGCCGTGCGGCGGATCGAGCGGCTCGTCGTCGACGCGGATATCGGCGTGTTCGGCATCATCGTCGCGTCCGAGCGGACTGCCGTCGGCGCGCGTGACCAGGCCGTTGCGCAGCATCAGCGCGACATCCTTGCGACTGCCGTATCCAAGGTTGGCGAGCAGACGGGTCAGTTTCATGCCGTGGCCTGGATGATCTTGAATCCGTCGAGTTCGGCAACGTTGCGCCATTGTCGAAAACGCGACTCCAGCACGTCCTCGTACGGCAGGTGCCGGTTGGCCACCAGCCACAGGCTCCCGCCCGGCAGCAATGCCGCATGCGCGGCTTCTACGAAGGCACGTCCGAGCGCCGGGTTGTCGGCGCGCCCCTGATGAAACGGCGGATTGCAGACGATGAAATCGTAGCGGCGCGGGAGGCCGGCGGTCACGTCGTGCCAGAGAAAATCCAGCGTCGCCCGCGCCGAACCGCTCACGGAATTCGCGCGATCCGCGCCGGTCCGGACCGGGTCTGCTCGCGCAAGGTTCACGCGCGCAAGCTCCAGTGCACGCGCCTCGGCTTCGTAGAGATCCAGTGCCGCAACACGCGGACAACGGGCCAGCACCTCAACCGAAAGATAGCCGAAGCCGGAGCCGATATCGGCTCCGCGTCCGGCCAACGTCGTCGGCAGATGGTCGGCGAGCAGGCGGGAGCCCGGGTCCACATGGTCCCATGCGAACAGGCCCGGACGGCTGACGAAACGACCGTCTTCAATCGGGCGTGGCGCATCCAGCGCGGCCCATTCGTCGATCAACGATCGGTCCGTTGCGGCTGCATCCGGCAGGCTCCAGAACACCCGGCACTTGTTCTTCGACAGACTCTGCACCGAACCGGCCAGTCGCATGAAATCGGCCTCGGCGGTGCGCGCGCCTTCGCTGTTTGCCATGCTCGCCACCACGACGCCATGCGGTGCCGCGCGCAGTGCGGCCGCCATCGCCGCGCGCGATTCGTCGCGCTGGCGTGGTGGCAGCGACAGCACCAGGGGAAAATGCCCGTCGATAGTGGAATCAGTCACCGAAAACCCGGCACGCGTCAGTGCATCCGCGTGCGGCTTGAAGCTCTGCGCGAATACCCAGGACGCGCTCGCTGCCTCGCGCAGCAACGCATTGCAACGCGCACGCAGGAACAGCACGCGGCCATCCGCCGGCCAGCGTAATGCGCCGCAAGCGAACGGCCAGAGCAAGGTCTCGAGCGCCGGATCCGCGTCATAACGGCTGGATTGTGGCATCGGTCTGCGTCCGATCCATGTTGAGCCGGTGGAATCGCGCAGTATGACGCAGCAAATCCGCCTGCGACCTGCGATGTGCGCCGAGCTGACTGCTGCGGATATCCCTCCACCGGTTGTGCGTCCCGACCTGGATCAGCACTGTGGCGTACGATCAGGCGGACGGCCCGGTGAAGGCCGTGCACGATCGCAAGGGCCCCGCATCGACCGGGC
>JBAVZT010000208.1:0-3917 GCA_049588955.1 Rhodanobacteraceae bacterium
GTCCAGCGACGCGATTTCAACGACGACCTCGCGCGCGTTTACGCCGAACTCGGCTCGGCAAGCCTGGCCGAGCGCACGCGCAACGCCGAAGCCTGGCTCGAGCGCGCACCCAACAGCGCCCCGCTGCTGATCGCACTCGGCCGCATGTGCCGCGATCAGTCGTTGTGGATCTCCGCCGAGCAATATCTCAGGCGCGCACTGGCGGTCGAAGAATCGGAGGCCGCGTGGGAAACCCTGGGCGACTGCCACCACGCCCAGGGCGATGATGCCGTCGCGAGCGTGTGCTACGCGAACGCGCTGCATGCGATGCGTGGCGAGGCGACCATCCCGGTGCCCGCGCAGCCGAAAGATCATCCGCTCGATACGCAGGCACTGGTGTTCGAGGAACGCGATGCGCACGGCGTGCCGCGCCTGTCGCGCTGAGACCCGCTCTCGCGTCTTCGGTGCCGCGCGCGGCATGAATCGGACTTCCCCGACACATTGCGCCGGGACGGCCGTTCAAGGCATCGCTAGCGACGAATCCGATCGACGCCGACCACTCGTTCGTCCACCAGGTGCATGACGCGAACGCTGTCGCGCGCGCCGAAATCGTAAATCCAGTCCTCTCGACGCTGATCGCGATAACGCGCGATGCCGCGACGCGGGCGCTGCACGACAGTGTCGAGATGGCTGCGGCGCGCGGCCGGTTCGCCGCACCGCGCGACCAGCTCGCCGGCGGTCAGACCGGTGTAGTTGCGATTGGCATCGCAATCCGCGCCGATGGCGTTGACACCGTAACCCAGTGTTTCCTCGCGCTCGAGCACACCGTCCCGAAACACCAGCCGCCGCATCAGGTGAGTCGGGCCGAAGTTGTAATACCAGACCTCGTATTGCACTTCGATCTGGCGTTCGACCGGGCCGTGGGCACCCAGCACATCGACGGCCTCGTAGCGATCCGACCAGAACGGATCGCCGCAGCGTGCGCGCACCTGAAAATCCTGCAAGCCCTGCTTGACCACGTTGCTGCCGCAACGCAACGCGAACGCCGCCGGGCTGGTCAGGATCAGGATGGCGACAACGAGGGTGAAAATACCGCGATTCATGGCATCCACACAATGGCATCCACTGTTGGTATCCGGGTCAGGGTAGAGACTGGCGGCGCGCGTCACAAGCCGTGGATGCCGGCGCGGCCGCGCAGGATGCGCGCAAGCACGTCGGGCGCATAGTCGAACGAATCGTAATAGAGCCGTTCTTCGGGCAATCCGGCCTGAACGAATGCGCGACGGCCGGCATCGATCATGGTCGGTGGACCGCTCATGTAGACATCGAACGCGGACAGATCGGGCTGGTCCTCGAGCAGGGCTTCGTGCACCAGTCCGATACGCAGGCCATCGGCGTGCTCGGGATCGGAAATCACCTGCTCGAAACGCAACGCGGTCACTCGGGCCCAGTGCTCGGGCAATTCGCGAAGATACAGTTCGCTCGCGGCACGTGCGCCCCAGTACAGTCTCATCGACCGACGCGAGCCCAGTTCCAGGAAGTGTTCGATCAGGGCCTTGATCGGCGCAAAGCCGGTACCGCCGGCCATCAGCAGCAGCGGGCGTTCGCTGTCCTCGCGCGGCACGAAGGTGCCGAGCGGACCTTCCACGCGCAGCAGCGCGCCGGGTTCGAGTTCGTCGAACACGAACGACGTGAATCCGCCACCGGCCACGTGACGCACATGCAGCTCGATCGGGTCGGCGCCGGCGTTTGCGCGCAAGTCCGGCGCGTTGGCGATCGAGAATGCGCGGCGGCGGCCGTCCGGCAGCAGCACATCGAGATACTGGCCGGGCAAGCGGCGCAGACGATCGTGTGCGTTCCCGAGCAGAACCAGACGGACCACGTCGTCGCTCAGCACGGATTTCTCGAGCACGGTCAGGGTGAGCACGCGACGCGGAATATCGGCCACCGAGGCGACCTCGCGCGCGGCGATCACCAGATCGCTGGTCGGCACCGCCTGGCACAGCAACACCTGATGGCGCGTCTGTTCGGCCGCGTTGAGCGCGCTCGGCGGATTGCGCGGATAGGCGCAGGTGCCGTCGATCAGCGTCGCCTTGCAACTGCCGCACACGCCGGCGAGACACGAGTACGGCAGCGCGAGGCCCGCTCGACGCGCCGCCTCGAGCACGGTTTCGCCGGGCGCCACGGTGAAGTGCTTGCCGCTGGTTTGCAGCGTAACGGTATAGGGCACGCGCTGTGAACCGAGGTCGAAAGCCGCGATTGTCGCCGATGTCGCGTCGCATGTTTCATCGCACGCCGCGTGCCGCGCCCGCCGCGTTCGCGCGCCCGCCGCATGTCCGCGCATATCGCGGATAATGCGCCGGGCCTCCTCGCGCAAGGAACGGATCGTGAGCCTCTGGAAACAGCCTGTCGATCTCGACCTTGTCAACGCCGGCATGCACAACACGTTGTGCGAACAGCTCGGCATGCGTGTCACCGAAATCGGCGACGACTTCCTGCGCGGCACCATGCCGGTCGATGCGCGCACGCACCAGCCGTTCGGGCTGCTGCATGGTGGCGCCTCGGTCGCGCTGGCCGAATCGCTGGGCAGCCTGGCCGGCAATCTGTGCCTCGATCCCGTAACCCAGCTGGCCGTAGGCCTCGATATCAACGCCAACCACGTGCGCGCGGTCGGCGAAGGCACGGTCACCGGTACGGCGCGCCCGCTGCATCTCGGCCGCAGCACCCAGGTCTGGGAGATCCGTATCGAGAACGAGGCCGACAAACTGGTCTGCATCTCGCGCCTGACGCTTGCCGTGGTTCCGCGGCAAGCGCCGAAACCGGCATGAATGTCCTCGCCGCTCCGTACGCGGGCCTCGGCCCCGAGACGGTGCTCGATGCGGTCGCCGTCGCCGGGTTCGAGCCGGATGGACGTCTGCTTGCGCTCGGCAGTTACGAAAACCGCGTCTATCAGGTCGGCGTCGAGGGCGCGACGCCTCTGGTCGTGAAGTTTTATCGCCCCGGACGATGGAGCGACGCGGCGATCGATGAGGAGCACGCGTTCGCCGAAGAACTCGACGAAGCCGAATTGCCCGTGGTCGCGCCGATCGTCATCGACGATGTGAGCCTGTTTGAACATGCCGGTTTCCGCTACGCGCTGTATCCGCGCCGCGGCGGCCGCGCGCCGGAACTCGAATCGGCCGATCACCTGGCCTGGATGGGACGTTTGATCGCCCGCATGCACGCGGTCGCCTCGCGCGGGCATTTCGCGCACCGGCCCGGCATCGATGTCGAAGGCTACGTGACCGATCCCGCGCGCGCGGTGCTCGCGTCGTCCCTGCTGCCGCAAGCGCTCGGCGAGCGCTACCGAATACTCAGCTCCAATCTCGCGGGGGCGCTCGATGCGTGCATCGCGGCCATCGGACCGGTGACGCGCATCCGCCTGCACGGCGACTGCCACGCCGGCAACGTGCTGTGGACCGACGCCGGACCGCATTTCGTCGATCTCGACGACGCGCGCACCGGCCCGGCCGTGCAGGATCTATGGATGCTCGCGCCGACCTCTAGGGCGCTCGATGCCCTGCTGGAAGGCTACGCGGAATTCCGGGATTTCGACGTCCGCGAACTTGCGTTGATCGAACCGCTGCGCATCATGCGGCAGGTCTCATGGGCCGGCTGGGTCGCCGCGCGCTGGAACGACCCCGCGTTTCCCCGCGCGTTCCCCCACGTCGGCGAGGCGCGCTGGTGGGAGCAGCATGTCGAGGATTTGCGAGAGTCAGTAGTAAAGCTCGGAGGATGACGAAACGACCTTCTTGCGTCTCGGCGCAATCCGCGCGACGACCAAAATACTTGCGTTACGCACATCACCTTTATCTCTACTGGAGATGGGCGATATGCGCTGCGAGCAGCGACCTGCGTGTCTTTCGATCCTTTCCCGAGTGCAATTCGCGGTGACAATG
>JBAVZT010000209.1:0-2433 GCA_049588955.1 Rhodanobacteraceae bacterium
CACCGACAGACGCGAACGGCCATAAACCGCAGAGTGGTCGCGGGTCCCAACGGATCGTTGCCATGCCACGCCTGCCGCGTCTGGAACTGCCTGGCGTGCCCATGCACGTCACACAACGAGGTATCAACAAGGGCGCCATCTTTATTGATGCCGACGATCGCTACCACTTCCGGCGTCTGCTGCGCCGTGCCTTTCGCGACCACGACATCGCCCTGCATGCATTCGTCATGATGGACAACCACTTCCATCTGCTGCTTACGCCGAGCACTGTCGGGACCCTGTCACGCGCCATGCACTGGGTCGGCCAGTCCCACGTGCAAGCCTTCAATCTCAGGCACAGGCGATGTGGTGCGCTGTGGCAAGGGCGGTTCAAGTCCTGCCTTGTGCAGAGCGAGCGCTACCTGTTGACCGTCATGCGCTACATCGAGCTCAATCCGGTGCGCGCGGCCATGGTCCAAACGCCGGAAGACTACCGCTGGTCGAGCGTGCACACACACCTGGCTCGCGCCCGCGATCCGCTCATCACTCCCCACCCGCTTTATCTCGCCATGGGGCATGACGAAACCGACCGCGCCCGCGCCTACCAAGATTGGCTGGACGCAGGTATCGCCCCGGATGACCTGAAGCACCTGCGATCGTATGCCAGCCAGGAGCGTGCGCTTGGTGACGCGCGGTTCCAGCGCATGGTCGAAACCACCTTGGGGCGTCCCGCCACCTACCGCCCGCGCGGCCGGCCAAGACTGACCAAGGCGAGAGATGGGGCTTAATTAGCCACGTCCCCTTTAATTGCCGGGAGTCCATACACGAATGGCTAGGGCTTACCGGGTTCAAGGCCTGCCCAAGTGGCCTTGCCACTGAGGCGATTTACCAGGATGGGATCACGAGCGATGTTTCCCGCGGCCCCGATTCTTAGCGGAAATATCCAAAAGTCTCCGCGCAGGTGCGGCTCGGTTACGCCGCCCTCGATGCGGATTTCGTTCGCATAAAACCTGTTTGCTATCACGGTGGCTTCGGCTTTCGAAAGACCTGAAGCTTTTTCACCTTCCGCAGAAAGTGCAAGCAGCGAAACTAGCGCAAGCGCGCAACCCAACAGCTTGGCGACGAGACGCATAGGTAAGCCCTGACGCTTGAGCCAAGTGGCCGCTGCCACGATGCGCATGAAGATACCGCGGCCCATCGCAGAGGTCCACTTGACTGATCGAATGGACTCCCCCCATGTCGCCACACGGCTTCGATGAGCCAGACTGATGTCTCCATCAGGACACGGGATCACGAGAGGAGTCCGCCATGCATGCTACGACCAAATCCGCCGCTGCTTCTACGGTCGCAATCGACCTGGCCAAGGATGTGTTCGAACTCGCGTTCGCCGATGCCAATGCGCATATCCTCGAGCGGCGCCGCTTGAACCGAACCGCCTTTGCGCCATTTCGCCAGTGCCCTCGGGCTCACGCCGCGCGAGCATTCCAGCGGATCCACACGACGGCTCGGCCGCTGGTCCACGGCGCCCGAGCGGTCCTGCGCAGCGCCACATTCGCGGCGAAGAAACAGCAGCCGCTCAATCGCACCCGAGCCTGGGCGCTCGCATTATCCGAACGCGTCGACCCCAACAAGGCGGCCGTTGCACTGGCCAACAAGCAAGCCCGGCGCCTGAGGGCTGCCGAACATCATCGACAACACTTCAATCCCAATCATGTCAGCGTGCGTAGCAAGCCGATGCACTGAGTTCCCACCCCGCGTTGCACCGACTGAAACACGATGGCAAACGAGTCGGTCGCCGGGACGAGCAAGCCGATGACTCTGCTGACCCTGCGTGGTCGATTGAACGTGTGGCTTCGTCCCGGCGGATTCCATCCTGGCCCGAGCACATGCTGCTCACCCCAAGGCCGACTACACGACTGCAATTGCATCGCTGGCCAATCGACAATTCACTCGGTCATTTGCAACAGGATTCCATACACGCATAGTTAGGCGGCAACTGACGCTCAACTACCTCTCTCCTTGAGCCGTTGACGCTCTACACCCGCGGCAATAATTTTGGCGATTGTGGAATCAAGGCGAGCTTGCTCCGCTGCCGCATTGCGGCGAGCCGCATCAACTTTTGCTTGGTGGTCGCGGTGCAGCTGGGCGCCGTTGGGACCGGCATAAACGCCGTTAATCCAGTTCGCCGGATTTTCCTCCGGAAAATCTTCAAAGAAGTCAGACCATTCACCCATGGGGAACTCTACTTATGCCACCCAACGCCCGAAATCAGCGGCGCGCGCAGCGCGGAGAGTTCCTACGAAAAAGTAGACACCATCAGTCAGACGCACTGGGCCTCGAACTCGTTCGGCGAACGATATCCCAAGGCTGAGTGTAAGCGGTGCTGGTTGTAGAAATCGATGTAGCTGCGAAGGGCTGCGCGCAGTGTCCGATCGTCGGTGAAACGCTGTCGGT
>JBAVZT010000210.1:0-4806 GCA_049588955.1 Rhodanobacteraceae bacterium
ATACGGCGCTCGTGGGCAGGCGGGATCTCGAATATCGAGCCGGGCGTATGGATCAGCGAGCCGTTCGGTCCACGCGTGATGATATAGGCCTTCACCTTGCTGGCAATCTGCCCGGCTGTCCAGCCGGTGCGCTCCTGCAGGACATTGGATTCGTAGTCGTTGACCGTGACGTAATCCGCCCACTCGATGAAAGTACGGAACTCATCGCCATTGAACAGGGGCATCGCCTGTCCCGGATCAAAAATGAACGGGATCTTGGCCTCGGCAAACTCCCGGGCGTTTTGCAACATGCCTTCGCGCCCGTCTGGCCCGATGATGCCAAACGTTACCCCTTTCACGTCGCGCACGTGATTTTCGTGGGATCGCATCATCGCGCCGGCGTGGAACGCGATGATCTGATTGTTATCCAGATCCGTAGTAATGAACGCTTGTGCGGTGAAGACGTCGGGCAGCTCCTTGACGCAATCGAGACGTATCCCACATGCTTCGAAGTGCTCCCGATAGGGGCCAAAGTCCTGGCCCACGGTCGCCATCGGAATCGGATCGGCGCCGAGCAACTTCAGGTTGTAGGCAATATTCCCGGCACAGCCACCGAGTTCGCGACGCATGCGCGGAACCAGAAAAGACACATTGAGCATGTGTACCTTGTCGGGAAGGATGTGCTTCTTGAACTGGTCCGGAAACACCATGATCGTGTCATACGCGAGCGAGCCGCATATCAGTGCAGACATGTTGGAGCGGGTCCTCAGTATTGGGAAACCTGGCAATTGCGGGCGCAACATCAACCCACCGTCGCAGACCATTGTCGCAGATCGGTCGACATGACCCAGAGACCGGCCAACCAACCGCACGCACAGAAGGCTTTCTTAACCTTTTCGTTCTTGCCTGCGCCCAGAGCGCTGTCTAGACTAGCGCGCGGCGTTGGTATGCGCTGGCGCGGCGCCTGACGGCCGGCGCGCCTGCAACCGGGTCGGCAGCCATCGCCCGCTCGCGCAGCAAGAATTCCTGATGGCGTGACAAGCGCATCTCACGCGGATTCGGTATAGATTCGTCAGCAGGATCCGGACCGCAATTTCTCTCTTTCAATATTCCAAGGGCTTGCGCCGAGAACATGTTCAAAGGCCTACGCGGACTCTTTTCCAACGATCTCTCGATCGATCTGGGCACTGCCAATACGCTGATATACGTGCGTGGACAGGGCATCGTGCTCAATGAACCGTCGGTGGTTGCGATACGTCAGGATCGGGGCGCCGGCGGGCCGCGCAGTGTTGCGGCCGTCGGTGGCGAGGCAAAGCGGATGCTTGGCCGCACGCCCGGAAACATCGTGACCATTCGGCCGCTCAAGGACGGTGTGATTGCCGACTTCTCGATGACCGAGGAAATGCTCAAGCAGTTCATCAAGCAGGTGCATCGCGCGCGCATGTTTCGGCCAAGCCCGCGGGTTCTGGTCTGCGTACCTTGCGGCTCGACTCAAGTCGAGCGACGCGCGATCAAGGAGTCCGCCGAGAGTGCCGGTGCGCGTGACGTTTTTCTGATCGAGGAGCCGATGGCCGCGGCGATCGGCGCAGGCATTCCGGTGCACGAAGCGCGCGGAGCCATGGTGCTCGATGTCGGTGGCGGTACCTCCGAGGTCGCGGTGATCTCGCTCAACGGCATCGTCTATTCGCAGTCGGTACGCATCGGCGGAGATCGTTTTGACGAAGCAATAATCAATTACGTACGCCGCAACCATGGGACCTTGATCGGCGAATCGACCGCGGAACGCATCAAGATGGAAATCGGCTGCGGATTTCCGCAACCCGAAGTCCGCGAAATGGAGGTATCGGGGCGCAACCTCGCCGAAGGCGTCCCGCGCATGTTCACGATCAATTCGAACGAGATTCTCGAGGCGTTGCACGAGCCGCTGTCGGGCATTGTGAGCGCGGTCAAGAGCGCGCTCGAACAGACGCCTCCGGAACTATGCTCCGACGTCGCCGAACGCGGCATCGTGTTGACCGGTGGGGGTGCCCTGCTGCGCGACCTCGATCACCTGGTGTCCGAGGAAACCGGCTTGCACGTGCACGTCGCCGACGATCCGTTGACTTGTGTCGCGCGCGGCGGCGGTCGTGCGCTCGAATTGATCGACCGTCACGGCGGCGACTTTTTCTCGCCGGAGTAAACGGCGCCGGTCGTAAGTCGTGGTCATGGCGCGTAACGAAAATGCACCGCTGTTCACCGAGGGAACGGCGAGCACATTGCGCTTGATCGGTTATCTCGCGATCACCGTAGCGCTGATGGTTACGGATCATCACGGACACTATCTGGTGTCGCTGCGTCAGTACGCCAGTTCCGCGATCGAACCGGTATACCGGCTGGCGGCGCTGCCTGCGGATGTTGCCCGGGCAACGCGCATCGCTGTGGTCTCGCAAAGCCAGTTGGCGACCGAAAACCGGCAGTTGCGCGCGGCATTGCTGCTCGCACAGGCACGTCTCAATCGAGCGGCGGCGCTGACAGCGCAGAACACCCGCCTCAAAGGGTTGCTTGACGCGCAAAAGAACCTTGGTCTGCGCGTGCAGTTTGCGCGCCTGATCGACATCGATCTCGATCCGTTTCGGCATCGCGTGGTGCTCGATGCCGGCAGCAATCAATCGGTGAGCGTGGGCCAACCGGTCATCGACGCGCATGGCATCATGGGTCAGATCGTTGAAATTCTGCCGAACACGTCGGTGGCGATGCTCATCACCGATCCGAATCACGCCATACCGGTTGTCGTGGAGCGTACCGGCTTGCGGACGATCGCTTACGGCAACGGTGCGATCGATCATCTGGATCTGCCCAATATTCCGATCAGCGCCGACCTCAAGGTCGGCGACAGCCTCGTCAGTTCAGGACTCGGCGGACGCTTTCCGGCGGGATTTCCGGTCGGAACGGTTCGCGCGGTGAAGAACAACACAAGCGGCCTGTTTGCTGCCGCCGTCGTTACCCCGGCGGCCGCACTCGATCGAAGCGGCGAGGTCCTGTTGCTGCGCGATCAAGCCGAGCCGTTCGGCCCACCTGCACCAGTGGACGAAACCGGCCCGGCGCCGGACCCGGAACCCCCCCTGCCGGTGAAGACTCCGCCATCCGGCAGCCAGCATCCATGAATCGCCTCCGCATGCAGAGCTGGTTGTTCGCCGGCAGCATTGCATTGGCATTTCTGTTGCAGCTGATGCCGTTGCCACAACAGTTGCTGCCGTACAAGCCGTATTGGCTCGCGTTGGTGCTGGTGTACTGGGCAATCGAGGTGCCCGAGAGCGTCGGTCTTGGCCTCGCTCTGTTGCTGGGCCTGGCCGGCGACATACTGAATGGTGAATTGTTCGGCGAGCAGGCGATGCGTCTGGTCGTGCTGGCCTTCATCGTGCTTCGCTTTCGGGCGCGACTTCGCTTCTTTCCGATGTGGCAACAGGTCCTCGCGGTGTTTGCGCTGCTGCTCAACGATCGCGTCGTGACACTGATGGTGCGCGGTTTCGCCGGCGATCCGATGCCGCCATCCAGCTTCTGGTTCGCGCCGGTGGTCGGTGCACTGGCGTGGCCTCTCGTCTTTCTGCTGTTCGACGATTTGCGCATGCGTCTTCGAACGCGCGAGCCGTGAACCCGAAGCCACTCAAGGACACCCGTCAGGAGGCGGCGCAGTTTCGGCGGCGCGCCGTGGCCGGGTTCTGCATCATCCTGGCTTGCCTGTTTGGTCTTTGCGCGCGGTTTTACTACCTGCAGATCATGCGGCACAGCGAATTCAGCGCGCGCTCGGAAGCCAACCGCGTCCTGACCCGGCCGCTGGCGCCCGCGCGCGGACTGATTTATGACCGCAATGGCGTATTGCTGGCCGACAACATTGCCGCATATCGGCTCGAAGTGACGTCCGAGCAGGTCGACGACATGGCAGCCACGCTCGAGCAGCTGCGAAAGATCGTTCCGTTAAGCGAGGATGATATCGATCATTTCAACGCGTTGCGCAAGAGCAAGCGCTCCTTTCAAAGCGTGCCGCTGCGATTGAAACTGTCGGAAGAGGAGATTGCGCGCTTCGCCGTGAACCGCTGGCGCTTTCCGGGCGTCGATGTGGTCCCCTATCTGACCCGCTATTACCCGCTCGGCATGAATTTCTCGCACGTGGTCGGTTATGTGGGGCGAATCGATGCCGCCGATCTCGAGCGTCTCGACCGCGGTCTTTACGAGGGCACCAGCCATATCGGCAAGACCGGCATCGAACGCTATTACGAGGGTCGCCTGCACGGCACCCCCGGGTACGAACAGGTCGAGGTCAACGCGGATCACCGACCGCTGCGCGTTCTTGACCGCGTGGTACCGATAGCCGGCGAAAACCTGTATCTGACCATTGATGTGCATCTTCAAAAGGCGGCATTCGATGCATTTGCGGGGCGCCCCGGAGCGGCGGTCGCGGTTGACCCGCGCAACGGCGAGGTGCTGGCCATGGTCAGTGTGCCGGGCTTCGACCCCAATCTGTTTGTCAACGGCATCAGCCACGCTGACTATGCCGCGCTGCTCAATGCGGTGGACAAGCCGCTGCTCAACCGGGCGCTGACCGGCGGTTACGCGCCGGGCTCGACCGTGAAGCCGTTCATGGCACTGGCCGGCCTCGAGTTGGGTCTGCGCACTCCGCAGGACACGGTGTTGTCGACCGGCCAGTTTTTCATTCCAGGGCAATCACGTGCCTACCGGGACGACAAGCGCGGCGGTCACGGACGTGTCGATCTGGTGCAGGCCATCGCGCAATCGGTCAACACGTATTTCTATTCGCTCGCGCTCGACATGGGCATCGATCGCTTGAGC
>JBAVZT010000211.1:0-1658 GCA_049588955.1 Rhodanobacteraceae bacterium
CTGCATCTCGAAGGGTTCGATGTCGGTCTTGAAATGTCCGGCAACCCCGGTGCATTTGCCGACATGCTCGACAGCATGTATCACGGCGGCAGGATTGCATTGCTCGGCTTGCTGCCCAGTGGCGCCGGCATCGAATGGGACAAGGTCATTTTCAAGGGACTTGTCCTGCACGGCATCTACGGCCGACGCATGTACGAAACCTGGTACAAGATGACGCAGATGGTGCTGACCGGGTTTCCGCTCGGCAAGGTGTTGACGCATCAGATCGCAATAGACGACTTTCAGACCGGCTTCGACCTCATGGCGTCGGGCAATTGCGGCAAGGTCGTGTGTTCGTGGAATTGAGGGATCGCCGCGCGGAGAAACAAGGGGTCGACAGTCGATCCGTCGCTGCGCGGCGTCGATGGTTTCAGCGCGAGACGATCAGCCTGGCCGAAATTGCGGTCCAGGGGTTCTCGGTCGTGCTCGGCATACTGCTCGCATTCGGCATCGGCAACTGGAGCGAAAGCCGCGAGAGTGCGGGCAGGGTGAACGAAGCGCGGACGTCCACCCGCGCCGAAATCGAGGCGAACCGTGACCGGCTGCGACAGACAGCCGTCTATCAGGTCAACCTCGCCAGGGCCCTGACTGCGGCCGTCGACACTCCCGCTCCGCCCGGTCACTGCACCGAAGTATCGGGCTGGCTCGGCTTGCACACGGCCCTGTTGCTGCACAGTGCCTATGACGACGCAATCGCGGCCGGCGTATCCACCCATATGGCACTCGCCAACGGCCGGGCCATCGCCACCATCCATGCGTTGCAGGAACGCGACCTGCCGTACTCGAACCAGTCCCTCGACGGGCTGGCACTGAAGTTCACGAACGCAGGCGAGCCGCCGGTTGCGCCGGCGTGATCGATGATCTCGCCGGAGCCGGACGGAACCTGCTGACGAACCACGACGACACTCTGACGCACGCGTCGGCGGGCGCCTCCGAATCAAGGTCCACTGCGACTCCGTAGCATCCATGGCAAAGCGTATTTCCGCCGATCAAATCCATGAGCTGATCGAGGCGACCCTGTCCGAGCTGCCACCGGCGCCGCTGTTGGCGGCTTTCAGCGGCGGTCTCGATTCGAGCGTGCTGCTGCACGCGTTTGCACGGTCGGCAGGCGCGCGAAAGCGCGGCCTGCGCGCGGTGCACGTCGATCATCGGCTGCATGGCGAAAGCACATCCTGGGCCAGGCACTGTCGTGGATTCGCCGACGCACTCGGAGTGGAACTGATCGTGTGCGCAACCGATGTCAAGCGCGAGCCCGGCCTCGGTCTCGAAGCGAACGCACGCCGCGCACGCTACGCCGAGATCGAGAGCGTGCTGGCACCGGGCGAGATCCTCGCGCTCGCCCACCACCGCGACGACCAGGCGGAAACCGTGCTGCTAAAACTCCTGCGTGGCGCCGGTCCCGAGGGACTCGCGGGCATGCGGGCGTGGCGCCGCTTCGGTGCCGGATTCGCGTGGAGACCGCTGCTAGACCTGCCGCGTGCGGCGTTGCTCGCCTACGCCAGGCAACACGCGCTCGTCTGGATCGATGATCCGAGCAACGCCGACACGCGCATCGGGCGCAACTTCCTGCGCCACGCGCTGTTGCCCGAGCTCGCGCAACGCTGGCCGCACAGCGCGGC
>JBAVZT010000212.1:0-1739 GCA_049588955.1 Rhodanobacteraceae bacterium
GATTCATGGGTCAGATTCGCACCGATATCGATCAGGCGCATCATTGCATCCGTACCGTCAAATTGACGATTATGGTCGAACCAGGTTGCGGACCGAAGCGAATTCATTGCCGATTCATCGCTGCGCAACCACTCTGACGCAGCATTCGACTCAACCATTCGAATATCGGGGAGACGTGTTCATGGACTTGATGCGCAATCTGCTCGCCGGCGTGACGCTGGCCTTCTCAGGCACCGTGCTGGTAATTCCCTGTGCATCGGCAACGGCCGATCGCGCAGGTGCCGTGACCACGCCACGCAGCAACGCGGCCATCAAAGCCGAAAGCGTGATGCGGTCTCAACTCCTGGAACACCGGATCGAACACAAGGATGCGCACAAGAACGGTCAGCCCAAGGACCTCACCGCCAACGCCTTTCGCGCCTACCCGCCGAGCTGCCTGTCCGACCCGCTGCCGACGACGGTGACCGGACCGAGCTGGTCGCGCTCGGTCGATCTTTTCGAGTTGGATGCGAACGGCGTCAATTCGCTGGAAACGGTGACAATCACGATCTGGCGCGTCGCCTGCAGCAGCAGCGAGTTCTTTAGCTCGGCGACCTTGATGCGCATCGCCCGTCAATCGGCGTTTGAAGGCGACAATGCCGTCTTCCCGACCTTTCCCGGCATTCGCGTCGCGCAGGTCAACGATGTCAACGACATCGGATTCGACGATCCGGACGGTCGGGATTTCGTGCGCGTCGCGCCTGAACCGAATACGGTCGTTTCCGATATCACGACCGATTCCCCGGTCATTTTCAGCACCACCTACGTGCTCGAGAATTTTCCGTACCAGGGTGCCGGCTACTTCGATTTCAATCTGCCGTTCACGATCCGCTTCGACAATTTCTACGTGGACAGCAACGGCCAGCCGATCGGTCAGTTTTTCATCAACGTGCCTGGCTATGATCCGACTCCGTCGACCTATCCGGCCGCATTCGAGTCGCTGCCGATCAACGGCTATCTGTCGTCGAACTGGTTCGATCCTGCGCACGGCGGCGAAGGCGTCATCACCCAGATTGCCGAGTTTCCCCCGACTGCGAACGGCACGGTCTTCACGCAGATCGTGTTCGACTGGTTTACCTACGATGTCGACGGGCTGCCGTTCTGGATTTCGGGCAACGCCGTGATCGATGCCCACGATCCCAGGTCGGTAACCGTGCCGGCAATCTATTCGAGCGATGGTGGTTTCGCGGGCGATTTCGGCGCCAGCGCCACGCAGAATCCCTGGGGCACGGTCACGTTCGAGTTTCCGGACTGCAACCACCTGATCTTCGGCTATGCATCGAACGGCGGACCGCAACCCGCCTATGTCCCGACCGGCAGCGGGACGCTGAATCTGGTGCGGCTGGTCAACGTCAACGGATTGACCTGCGAATAATCCGGTCGCCCGATATCCGACGAGATCGGAAACGGCGCGGCGCGAAGGGCGCGCCGTTTTTCGGTCAGAATGCCCGCGTCGAGCCTGGCAGGATGGGTGGAACGCAGCGGTAGTCGTCGCAACCAGGCTCACCCGCCGGCTTTCGTTACGCTCGCCCATTCGTACGTCGTGTTTTCGAATCACGTGAGCTTGCCGGAACTGCCGATCCATGCCGTACTGCCCGAGCTGCGGCGCAGCTTGGCGACGCACACCCGGCTCGTGCTCGAAGCGCCACCCGGCGCAGGCAAGACGACGCAGGTCCCACCCGCGCTGCTCGACTCTCCGT
>JBAVZT010000213.1:0-1790 GCA_049588955.1 Rhodanobacteraceae bacterium
GCACAGGGATGTGCTGTCGCGAGGGCCGCCGGCGGCGAGAAGCGCAGGGAAGTCACCGGCGCAGCCGACGACCACCGCGTCCGGCACTAGACCTTTTGGTTCCTTTTGGGGAATGCCAAAAGGAACCCGCTCGCCGCCGAGGCGAGCGGAACCCGTGCGACAGCGCTGCATCGAGCGAAAGAAGCGAAGCAGCTCTCGTAGGATGGGTGGAGCGCAGCGATACCCATCGCAATCCGGCGCAACCGCATGGGTTTCGCTGCGCTCCACCCATCCTACAAAGCATAGGCGACCGGAATCCCCGCGAGTCGCTGCATCGAGCGGGAGAAGCAAAGCGTCAAGCAACCGAGCGAAAGCTCGCCGCCGGAGGCGACCGGAATCCTTGCGACAGCCTTACCGAAGGCGAGGGAAGCGAACGCCAAACACCGAAAACGCGTGGTTTGCCGAGAGGCGAGGACCGAAAACAACAATGAGCGGAGCGACTACTTGCAATAAAATGAAATCTGATCCTTTGCGCGCGCGATTTCCAGATCGCGTCGGTTCTTGTCGATGACCTGCGGCTTGCCGTCGGCGCCGTTGGGCATGCTGACCTGATAGTCGCTTTGCAGCAACTTGAGATTGCTGCGGGCGGTTTCGCACGCTTTTGCCTGGTTGTCTGCGCTATTACCCGCGGCCTCGCCCGCGGTCGCTGCGTTTGTCACATCGGCCCCGGTGGTGGTGTCACTCGAGGTCTCGTTGCCGGCTGGTGCGATGGTGGTCGCCGCCGTACCGCCATGCAGGGTCAGACGCCTCGCGTTGTGTACATTGGCTGGCGGGGGTGAGTCCGAAAAGTGCTTGACCCCGGCCGCATCCGTCCACGCATACACTTCCTCGGCACACACGCCTGCGGATGCGATCATCAAAACAAGCAGCAGCGCTGTCGATTTCATGGATTTCCTCTGCTCCGGCAACGGTCGCCGGCCATGCTGTTGTCCCCGTGCCCGCATTGGATAGCATCTGTGGCGGCGCGATACAAGTGAGGCCGCTTCGAGAGTCCGATCGGGTACACTTCCCGTGCCACCCGCTCAGGCTGAATGGCATGGACGAAAACCCGACCGGCGCCCGCAAACCGCCGCGCGGTATCTATCTGTTGCCGAACCTGTTCACGACCGGCGCGATGTTCGCCGGATTCTACGCAATTGTTGCAGGCATCGGCGGTCGCTTCACCGACGCGGCGATCGCCGTGTTCGTCGCCGGACTGCTCGACGGCCTGGACGGACGCGTAGCGCGGCTCACCGGCACGCAGACCGAGTTCGGCGTGCAGTACGACTCGCTTTCGGATCTCGTGAGCTTCGGGCTGGCTCCGGCGCTGGTGCTTTACACCTGGTCGCTGTCCTCGCTGCGCGCGTATGGATCGGGTTGGGGCAAGGTCGGCTGGGCGGCGGCGTTTATTTATGCCGCCTGTGCGGCATTGCGCCTGGCTCGCTTCAATACCCAGGTCGGTGTCGCCGACAAGCGCTACTTCCAGGGGCTGGCCAGTCCTGCTGCGGCCGGTTTGTGCATGTCCTTCGTTTGGGCAGTCGAGGACAACGGTCTTTTCGGTGTCGACGTCGGCAACGTGCAGTTTGTCACGCCTCTGGTTGCGCTGATTGCCGGACTGCTGATGGTCAGCCGCATGCGTTATTTCAGTTTCAAGGCGTGGCCGCGTTCGGATCGCGTCCCGTTCATCTGGATCCCGGCGCTGGTGCTGGTGTTTGTGGCACTCGCTGTAGATACTTCACGCGTGTTGTTTCTGATTGCGTTGGCGTATGTGG
>JBAVZT010000214.1:0-2735 GCA_049588955.1 Rhodanobacteraceae bacterium
ATCGCGGCCTGGATCAGCCGGATCGCGCCCAGCCGATCCTTGTCGCCGGCGCGCATCGCGGTTTTCATGTCCTCGGTGATGCGTTGGGTCAGGGTCATTTCTTGAGGGCTGGGAGCTGAGGGCTGAGGGCTGGAGCTGAGCGAGGGGAGCTGAGGGCCGACAAGCGAGGATGGCGAGGACCCTGGCGACATGGCGAGATCGAAAGCCTGCTTAACTTCCAGCCCTCAGCTCAGCCCTGCTCCAAATACAAACGCCGGCGTCGCTTTCGCGATGCCGGCCGGTTCACGGTCCCTGCATCAAAGCCAGGCCGACGATCAATACATCCGGCGGCGCTTGGTCACGTCGCGCGAGACCCGGCGCAGGTGACGCTTGACTGCCGCCGCGCGCTTGCGCTTGCGCTCCTGGGTCGGCTTCTCGTAGAACTCGCGCTTGCGCACTTCGGCAAGAACGCCGGCCTTTTCGCAGGTACGCTTGAAACGGCGCAAGGCGAACTCGAACGGCTCGTTCTCGCGAACTTTGACGCTGGGCATAGACTCTCCGCTGTTAAACTCGATTCCGGGAAATCGGGCGAGCCGGGCATTCTATCGTGACCATCAAACCCAATGCAAAGCCGGTTGCCGCCGCGGCCATCGGCCCGGTGCTCGGCATCGAGACCTCCTGCGACGAAACCGGCGTGGCGATCTACCATCCGGAGCGCGGCCTGCTGGCCGACACGCTGTACAGCCAGATCCGCCTGCACGCCGATTACGGCGGTGTGGTGCCGGAACTGGCCTCGCGCGATCACGTGCGCAAGCTGGCTCCGATGATTCGCCGCACCGTGGCCGACGCGGGACTCGATACGGCCGATCTCGGCGGCGTCGCCTATACCGCCGGTCCCGGCCTCGTCGGTGCACTGCTGGTTGGTGCGACGCTTGCCCGTTCGCTGGCCTGGGCGTTCGATATCCCGGCGATCGGCGTGCACCACATGGAAGGACACCTGCTCGCGCCGTTGCTCGAAGCCGATCCTCCGACGCCGCCGTTCGTGGCCCTGCTGGTATCGGGCGGACACTCGATGCTGGTCGAAGTGCGTGAGATCGGTGGCTATCGCCTGCTCGGCGACACCCTCGACGACGCGGCCGGCGAGGCTTTCGACAAGACCGCCAAGCTCATGGAACTGCCCTACCCGGGCGGCCCGGCGCTGGCGAAGATCGCCGAAACCGGTCGGCCCGGCGCGTATCGCTTCACACGCCCGATGACCGATCGCCCTGGTCTCGACTTCAGTTTTTCCGGACTCAAGACCCAGGTCCTGCTGGCCTGGCGGGCAAGCGATCGCAGCGATGTGGCCCGCGCCGACATCGCGCGCGGCTTCGAGGATGCCGTGGTCGAGACGCTGGCAATCAAGTGCCGGCGCGCGCTGGCTGCGACGGCGACGCAAACGCTGATCGTAGCCGGCGGTGTCGGCGCCAATCGGCGGCTGCGCGCACAGTTGACGCAAGCCGGCGCGCGCGAAGGCTTCCGCGTATGCTTTCCGCGCCCCGAATTCTGCACCGACAACGGCGCAATGATCGCGCTGGCCGGTGCTTTGCGGTTGCGCGCGGGGCTGTCCGACGATACGCAGATTCTCGTACATCCACGCTGGGCACTGGAGACTCTGTCCGCGCTGGCCTGAATGCGTTGCCACCCGCTGTCCGACGGCGCAGGGTTTTTGCGTCGAAGCAAGTTTTCCCGTCCCCTCTCACATCCCGCTTCCGAATCTCCAATGGATACCGTCTTCCTCGAAAATCTGCGTATCGACTGCGTCATCGGCATCTACGACTGGGAGCGGCGCATCCGCCAGCCCGTGTCCATCGATCTGGAGATGGCGTTCGACAACACCAGGCCGGCCGCCAGCGACCGCATCGAGGACACTCTCGATTACAAGGCCGTGGCGAAACGACTGATCGGATTTGTCGAGGCCTCGGAATTTCAACTGGTGGAGACTCTGGCCGAACGCTGTGCCGAGATCGTGCTCGCGGAATTCGACGTCGGCTGGCTGCGCCTGAAGCTATCCAAACCCGGTGCGGTGCGCGGTGCCGACAACGTCGGTGTCGCGATCGAACGCGGGTTGCGGCCAACATCCGGTTGATCCGGTTTGCGGTCAGTGCCGATCCGGCCACGCCGTCGCAACGGGTTCTCTCATGGCACGCGCCTACCTGAGTCTTGGTTCCAACATCGACCCCGAGCGCCATTTGCGCGCGGCGCTCGATGAACTGCGCGCCGAGTTCGGTGACCTGATCGTCTCACCGGTGTACCGCACGGCCGCAGTCGGCTTCGATGGCCGGGACTTTCTCAATCTGGCAGTGGGCCTCGACACCGAACGCGACCCGGTCGCGCTCGACGACTGGCTGCATGCGCTCGAGGATCGCCACGGGCGCCGCCGCGACGTGGCGCGCTTTTCGGACCGGACACTGGACGTCGATATCGTGCTGTACGAGAACCTCGTGCAGCGCGGACCCGGTCATCTGGAGCTTCCGCGCCAGGAGATCGATCAGGCTTTCGTGCTCAAGCCACTCGCCGATATCGCGCCCGAAGTTCGCCATCCGGTATCCGGTCGAACCCTGGCCGAACTGTGGCGTACGCATCGGCACGAACCTGGTTCGCTCGTGCGCGTCGAAGGGTTGTTCGATTCGAAAGCGGCTTTGTAGGCTGTGCGTTTGCTCCGGATCTACACCAGCGCGCGCCCGCCGTCGACGCGAATGATCTGGCCGGTCACGAAC
>JBAVZT010000215.1:0-7891 GCA_049588955.1 Rhodanobacteraceae bacterium
GGGTGCCGGTGTGCGCACGCTCTATCGGCGTCTTGCGGCGGGCGGCGTGGTCGGCATCCTGCCCGATCAGCGACCGAAGCGCGGCGAAGGCCGATGGGCGCCGCTGTTCGGCACGCCGGCGCTCACCATGGTGCTGATCGCTCGCCTGGCCCGTCGTACCGGTGCCGAGGTGCTCTTCGGTTTCGCCGAACGACTGCCGCACGGGGCGGGTTTTGACATTCACATCCTGCCGGCGCCCGGTGCCATCGCGGATGCCGATCTCGATATCGCCTGCGCCGCATTGAACCGGGGCGTGGAAGACTGCGTGCGTCTTGCGTTCACGCAATATCAATGGGCGTACAAGCGCTATCCGACCTGAACCGGGTGCGCACGCCGGCAACTCAGCCGTGCGACTTCGGTCCCATCCTCTCGATCCGGCGCAGAAAAACGCGCATTTCCTTTTCCGCCTGCTTGTCGCCGCGTGCTTTCGCAACGGCGATGCCGTCGCGATAGGCGGCCATTGCGGCGTCATGCTCGCCGCTCCTCGCGAGTGCGACCCCGAGCGATTTCCAGGCCGCCGAGTAGTTGCGATCGAAGGCCACCGCCTGCCGCAGTTGCATCACGGCGGCCGTGGCGTCGCCCTGAGCGAGCAGCGCATTCCCGAGCGAGTAGCGCAGCAGTGCGCCATCGCGGGGGCCGCCGAGTTGATCGCTGAGGCGCTTTACGAGACCGCTGTCCACCAACGCATTATCGCCTGCATACGCAGGCCGGGCGCGCGGGAACGCTGGCCATCGGCCGGATGGGAACAGGATCCGAAAAGAAAACCGGCGCCGAACCTGCAAGGAACGGCGCCCAAAGAGCGGGTAATGAAGAGAAAACCCGACAATTGAGACCGGCAAGGCAACGTAAAAGTTCCACCGGACATCGTCGGATCGTGGCGTTGTTTCAGTCCTCGCGCGCGCCAGCGCGCGGATCGACGCCGAGATCCTTGAGTTTGCGATACAGGTGCGTGCGTTCCATCCCGACCGCGGTGGCCAGTCGCCCGACGCTGCCACCGACCACGTTGAGCTGGTGCAGCAGATAGGTGCGCTCAAACTGTTCGCGCGCTTCGCGCAACGGCAACGAAAAGTCGATGGCGTATCCATTGGATTTCGCGGGCGCGGTCGACACGGATTCACCAAGGGCCAGATCGATCTCGTCCAGCGTGACCTCGGAGGCCGAGCCCAGAATCAGCAGGCGCTGCACCAGGTTGCGCAGTTCGCGCTGGTTGCCGGGCCACGCATGGTTACGCAGCCGGTTCTGCACCGCCACCGGAAAATTGCGGTACGGCAAGTTGTCGCGATTGGCGAAAAAATCCGCGTAATAGCGCAACAGTTCGGGTATGTCTTCGACGTGCTCGCGCAACGGCGGCAGGAGCAGAGGAACCACGTTGAGCTGATAGTAAAGCTCCTCGCGGAATTGTCCGGCGTTGACCATCGACTCCAGATCGTGCGCCGATGCGGCGATCACCCGAACGTCGATCGCGATGGCTTCGTGGCCGCCGCAGCGCAACACCGCACGTTGTTCCAGTGCGCTCGACAGGCGCAGTTGCAGCTCGGGCTCGAGTTCGGCCACCTCGTCGAGGAACATGGTGCCGCCGTTGGCCTGCTCGATCAATCCATGCTGCACGCCGGTCGGATCTTCGACACCGAACAATGCCTCTGCCGCGTGCCTGCGCACGATCGCGCCGGGCGCGACGGCGAGGAACGGCGCGGCGCGGCGCGCACTTTTTTCATGCATCCAGCGCGCCAGGGTTTCCTTTCCGGTCCCGGCCTCACCCTGGATCAGCACACCGGTATCGTGCGCGCTCAGCCGCTCCAGCTGCGTACGCAACGCCTGCATCGACTGGCTGCTGCCGATTGGTTCGGCCGGCGCGAATACCTGGCGTTTGAGCCCCTCGTTCTCGCGCTTGAGCCGACTCGCCTCGAGCGCATGGCCGACCACCAGCAGCAGCCGTGCCAGCGCGATGGGTTTTTCGATGAAATCCCACGCGCCCAATCGCGTGGCCTCGACGGCCGTCTCGATCGTGCCGTGGCCGCTCATCATGATGACCGGGCAGGGCAGGCCGCCGCGTTCGCTCCATTCGCGCAGCAGGCTGATACCGTCCAGATCGGGCATCCAGATGTCGAGCAGAACGACATCCGGGCGCTGCTCGCGTCGCGCTTCGCGCGCGGCCTGGGCGGACTCGGCCACGACAACGACGTAGCCTTCCTCTTCGAGAATTTCCTGGACGGTCTGGCGAATCGCCGGCTCGTCATCGACGATGAGTACGCGTGCAGCGGTCACGGATTTACCAGTTGCATAAAAGTGACAGGTCGCAGCATAGCGCACGCGCCTGCTCCGGATGGCACCACCGAGCGTATCCGGCACGACGTGCTTAAGGCAAAAGGCTCGGATACGCTAGCGTCCGCCATGTCGTGTGTTTCGGGACCAATCGGCCTGTCGGCCTGCATCATTGCGTTGAACGAGGCGGACCGTATCGCGGACTGCCTCAAATCGCTTGCGTTCTGCGACGAAATCGTGGTGATCGATAGCGGCTCCAGCGATGCGACGTGTGAACTTGCTGCTGCCGCAGGTGCACGTGTTATCGAACGCGCCTTCAACGGTTATCGTGAACAGAAGGATTTTGCAGTCGGTTGTGCGCGCAACGACTGGGTGTTGTGTCTGGATGCGGACGAGCGCGTGACGCCGACTTTGAAGGATTCCATCGAGACTGAGCGCGCACGCGGGTTCGGTGCGTATCATGGTTATCGATTCGCCCGCGCCACCGAGTATTTCGGTGCGCACCTGCGTTACGGCAATGCCTATCCGGATCGCGTGCTGCGCTTGTTCGATCGCCGTCGCGGTGGCTGGCGCGGCGGCCGCGAAATACACGAGCACGCCAGCGTGGATGGACCGATCAAAACGCTGGCCGGCGATCTGGATCATCGAGCCTACCGCTCGCTGGCCGACCAGCTCGAGCGCCTTGATCGCTACGCGCGGATGATGGCCGAGCATATGCATGCATCCGGTCGCCGCGCGCGAATCGCGAACATTGTGCTCAATCCCGCCTGGGGTTTCTTTCGCGGCTACGTGCTGCGGCTGGGGTTCCTCGATGGCTGGCGCGGGCTGGTGTATGCCTGTATTCAATCCAATTATGTGCGCCAGAAATTCATCAAGCTCTGGCTGCTGCAACGTGGCTATCGGCTTCGATAGTGGACCCTCTGCGCACCGTGTCAGACGCCCAGCGCCGTGATCGCATCGCCGATGCGCCTGGGGAATTCCCGCGCGTTGTCTTCGTACCAGGCACGCGCAGCAGCGCCGATTGTCCGGCACTGTGGTGTCGATAGCGCAAGCGCCTGCTCGACCGTTGCCGCGAGGTCGTGTGCGGCGTACCCGTACAATGTGGCGAGCCCCTGTTTGCCGTGCGCCGTAGCCGGCAGCAACAGGCCCCGAGCGGTCGTGACCAACTCGTTCATTGGTGCTGCATCGAGGGTGATGAGAACGGCACCGACGCTGGCGGCCTCGGCCAGGTAATGCCCGTAACCTTCGGTTTCCGAAGGGCACAGATGAAACCGATGCAAATTCTGCAGGTATCGCAATTCGTCGTCGGCGAGAAAATCGCGGCGTAGCGTGATGTTGTCGCGCTCGGGCACGCGACCGACATCCTTGCGCCGCCAGATGACCGTCAATTCGGGCCAACGCGGATGCTGCGCCCAGGTCGCCAAAAGTTCACGCGTACCCTTGTTGTCGCTTCGCCCGGCCACATGCAGGAAACGCGTTTCGCGCGCCACCTCGGGGTCGAGCCGATCGCGGCTCGAAAAACCGATGAACGCAGTGCGGCAACCCAGTGCCGAAAAAATATCCGTCGCGTGCGCGGTCTTGGTCCAGACCCGATCGAACGCGGGTAACGTGGCGATCAAATCGTCGGAAAACCATTCCGGATTGGGAATCAGCACATTGTGCCGCGCGAACCCGAACAGGTGCGGGCGCACGCGTTCAACCATGAGGTTGACATCGAAACGAGCGTGCTCCGGGCCCAGGCGCAGGCGTCGCCACGCGAGCAGGCTGCGCAGCCGGGTCCGGGTGAGCACCGCATTGCGGCGTACTTCGGTGAAGTGCAGTGCGTGGCCCTGCGCTGCAAGCGTCGTCATGAGCACGATCCGATCCTGCGCAAGGCCGGCATGGTTGTCGCGCGTGATCAGGTTGATCGCTGTCATCGATGGTGAGGAGGCACAGGTTCGGGAAAGCGTCAGTTATCGGCATCGGGATCGTAGGAGCCGAACTGGCCCTTGTCGTCGCTGGTTGGCGGCGTGCAGTCCGGTACCACCGCGTCGCCACGGAACAGGTACCACTCACGGCGGTTGGCATGGCCAACGTGGATCGCATGATCGGTACGTATGCAGGGCCCCAGGACGTCGCCGAGAGCAAAGATCCAGCGATGCGAAGGATCCTGGCGCTGCCAGGCAAGTGCGCGCGCAAGCTGCTCGTGCCACGGCAGCAGGAAGCCGTAGTTGATGCTCGGCCGATCCAGCATCAGCAGGTTCTGTTCCTTCCACGCTACCAGCGCAATCTGGTCACCTGCGGGCACCAGGCTGGCAGTGCGCGTCATCACGTCACGTGCAGAGGAATAACCGTTCAGCAACCGGTAGCCGACAAGCCCCCAGGTCACCCACATCACGAAAACGAATCCGGCCCAGGTGACCAGGGCGCGCCGTGGACCGCTCAGCAAGGCGATCAGGACGCCCGCGGCGCCGATGCAGGCGATCATCGCAATCAGCGGTGTCGGCGACGCATCGAGCACTGCCGCGGCACGCCGGGTCATGCCTGGCAGATGGCCTGAATACATCAGTGCGCCGAGCACGAGCATGGCCAGCGTCAACAACAATGTGACCGTCCACAGCGTGCGCCGGAACCACACCGTGCGAACGATGCCGGGCAGCAGCGGCGCCAGCGCCAGGGCGGTCAGCGGCAGCGCCGGGAGTATGTAGACATTGCGCTTGCCGCCGCTGAGCGAGAAAAACACCACGACCAGCGCCGCCCACGCCAGCGGCAGCAGGATGCGTGCGTCGCGACGACGAAAGCGTCGGGTCCATGCGGGAATTGCCCATGGCAAGGTCAGTGAAAGCGGCAGCCACTGCAACGCGATGACCGGCAGGTAGTAGTACCAGGGATGGAGGTGATGAGTCGGCTGCGCATAACGCGCCAGCGTTTGCCCGAACAACAGATCATGGGCGTAATGCGCGTATTCCGCATCGGAGCGGGTGTGAACGATCCACAACATCGGCAGCAGCCAGGCAAGGATCGGCAGCAGGAACGCGAACAGACCGGCCAGCCAGCGGATATCGAGCGCACGCATCCGTGAGACGTGATTCCATCCTTGCCGACACGCAAATACATACGGGACGAACATCAAGAACGCGAGCACGCCAACGCCCTTGGTAATGACGCCCAGGCCGGCTGCAATACAACCGAGCACGAACCAGCGCCAATTCGGACCGAGCAGAAAATGCCGCAGCAGACCGACGTTGGCGAGCGTCAGCCAGAACAGTTCAAGCGCGTCGATCTGCGCGGCGCGCACCTGGAAGGTGAAGTCGAACGAAACCAGCACAGCGGCCGCGGCAAGGAGAGCGACGCGCCGGTTCCACAGGCGGCGAGCGAGATCGTGGACCAGAGCCAGCGTACCGAGACCGGCAGCCAGTGAGGGCAGCAGAAACCAGCCGCGCCACCCGCCGGTCAGCATCAGCGCAATCGCCTCTACCCACATGAACAACGGCGGCTTGTCCGAATACAGCTCGATACCGCGATGTGGGAACAGCCATTGACCACTTTCGACCATCTGCCGCGCGACCAGCGCGAATCGCGGCTCGTCGGACGGCCACGGATCGCGCAATCCGATGCCGGCACCAATGAGGATCAGAGCGAACAGCAGAAACAACCAGAACTGGTGGCGCTTTCGCCTTCTGACGGTGGCTGAAGGGGTTGGCGCAAGCATTGCAAACGACCTCGGTCGAAGCGGCCGATGCTACCCGGTCTGCTCGGCAGCTGCGACTTGCGGAATCTCCAGCGGCAGGCACAGGGTGAACGCCGCACCGCCCTGTGGACGGTTCTCGGCGTGCACGCTGCCGCCGTGTTCCTCGGCGATTTTCTTGATCACCGCGAGCCCGAGGCCGGTGCCGCGCGCCTTGCTGCTCGCGTAGGGTTCGAACCAGCGTTCGCCGAAGTCCCCCGGCAACCCCGGGCCGTTGTCGGCGACGATGAGTTCCACCCAATCCTGGCCTTTGCGGTGTGCGATGCGGGTGGTAACGACAAGTTGCGGCTTGCGCTGTTCGCCGACGGCCTCGAGAGCATTCTTGATCAGGTTGTGCAAGGCCTGCCGCAGACGCACCGTGTCGGCGCGCACCAGCGGCTCGCCGTCGGCAAGCTGGCGGGTCAACGCAATGCGCTGGTCGTTTGCGTAAAGATCCAGCACTTCGGCCAGCAGCGCGTGCAGCGCGATCGGACGCGTGGTCAGTTGCGGCGGCCGTGCATAGTCACCGAATGCGTTGACCATGGTCTTGAGTGCCTCGACCTGACTGACGATGGTGTGTGTGGCGCGGTCCAGCAACTCGCTGTCTTCGGGCGGAAGGCGCCCGAGGAAACGCCGGCGCAGGCGTTCGGCAGCCAACTGGATCGGCGTCAGCGGGTTTCTGACTTCGTGCGCGAGCCGGCGCGCGACTTCTCCCCACGCCGCATCACGTTGCGCGCGATTGAGCACAGTCAGATCATCGAACACCGCGACCGAACCGGCCTCGCCCGGCAATGCCGCGCCACGCAACATGAGCACACGAGGGCCGACCGCCGTTTCGATGACGACTTCCTCGTGCCACTCGCGTCTGCCTTCGCGCAGATGACGCGCGAGTGGTTCGAGGAGCGGCGCAAGTTCGGCACGTTGGTGCACGAGGTCGGCCAGCGAGCGTCCGAGATAGGGCGTCAACGCCACGCCCAGGATCGCTTCGCCAGCGCGGTTCGCCGTACGCAATCGCCCCTCGCGGTCGAATCCGAGCACACCTGCCGAGAGGCGCTCGAGCACGGCCTCGAGCCATGCTCGTTGCGCGTCGATCTGCTCTGCGCTGCGTTTGGCGCGCGCACCGGCCAGTTCCAGTTCGCGCGTCATCTGGCTGAACGAGTACACCAGGAACCCGAGTTCGTCGTCGCTTGCGATCGGCAGCGGCGTGTCGAAACGCCCGGCACCAACCGCGCGCGTGGCTGTTACCAGTCGTCCGACCGGCGCAACCAGCCGGCGCGCAATGCCGAACGCGGCCAGGACCGCAAGCAGCACCGACATGAGCAGTACGAACGTCAGAATCAGGGCGAAGGTCAACTTCAGCGAACCGCGCAGGAATTTCAGCCGCTGGAAATCGAAATTCGCGTTCTCGATGCCACGGGTCAGTGATTGCAGGCGTGCCGGCAGCGGAAACACACCCTGCAGCAAGCGATGCTGGCCAATCCTTCGCAGGCGCGGAGCAACCACGCCATTGCCGCCTACCGGCATGATGACACGCAGAACCAGATCATCGTCGAGCGGTTCGGCGGCGGCATAGCGACCTTCGCTTTCGGTGCGCATCAGGATGGCTGCATCGGGAATCGCCGGAATCAGGTAGCGTGGATCGGAGCTTGCGGTGGCCAGAACGCGTCGATCGACATCGAACAAGGTCAGCTGGATGGCGCCGAGGCCGTCGATCGCCTGGTCGAGTGCATCCTGCGCGTTGATGGCGGACAAGCCGTCCAGACTACGCGCCAGCGCGGCGCTGGCGGTCTCCGCGGCGCGCAGACGTTCGTCCACCACGATGCGCCCGAGATCGAGTGCCCCGTTCATCGCCGCTTCGAGCTTGACGTTGAACCAGGTATCGAT
>JBAVZT010000216.1:0-4504 GCA_049588955.1 Rhodanobacteraceae bacterium
ACGGGCAGATGCAGGTAGTTCGCGAGCTTGGGAACGTTTGCGTAGGCGTCGACGAGCGAATCGGAAAACTCGAGTGGATGCGAGGTCGTGAAGCGAATGCGGCCGATGCCGTCGATCTCGGCGATCGCGTGGATCAGCAACGCCAGATCGGCATACCTGCCGTCGATCAACGGTACTGCGACCAGATCGGCGAAACCTTCGGCGACCGGTCCGCGGTAGGCGTTGACGTTCTGGCCGAGCAGGTTGATCTCGCGCACGCCTTGTTCGGCCAGCGTCGCGACCTCGGCCAGCACATCGTCGAACGGGCGGCTGATTTCCTCGCCACGCGTGTACGGCACCACACAAAACGAGCAGTATTTGGAACAGCCTTCCATGATCGACACGAACGCGGTGGGGCCTTCGGCGCGCGGTTCGGGCAGCGCATCGAACTTCTCGATCTCGGGGAAACGGATATCGACCTGCGGGCGACCGCTCGCGCGACGCGCCTCGATCATGGCCGGAAGGCGGTGCAGGGTCTGCGGCCCGAACACGAGGTCGACGAATGGCGCGCGCGCGACGATCGCCTGGCCTTCCTGGCTCGCCACGCAGCCACCCACGCCGATCACGAGATCCGGGTTTTCGCGTTTCAACGCGCGCCAGCGTCCGAGCTGACTGAACACCTTCTCCTGGGCCTTTTCCCGGATCGAGCAGGTATTGATCAGGATGACATCGGCGCAACCGGCATCGTCGGTCAGCTCGAGGCCTTGCGCCTCGTTCAGCACGTCGGCCATTCTTGCCGAGTCGTACTCGTTCATCTGGCAACCGTGCGTCTTGATGTAGAGCTTGCCGGGCATCGCGGAAATGGGTCGATCGACGATTCAGGTCCGGAGTTTATCAGCTGCGGCAACGGTTGCTGCGCTGCGGCAGACTTGGCATCGGAGTGCAACTGACGGAAACTCTGCGACTGGCCTGGGTTCCATGTTGCCCATGAAGCGAACCATTCGATTGCTGGTTGCCACGATATTCGGACTGGGCGGCGCCATCGCCGCCGATTCAGCGCGCGCCGGCATGTTGTATCGCTGCGAGCGCTCCGACCACGCAGTTGTCTATACCAATGTTGCGCAGACGGCGGCTCGCTGCAAGGTGGTTTCGCGCTACACCGAGGCGAGCACAAGAAAAAGTCCCGCGCCCGGCAGTCTCGCGGCGACACGCGCGTGGGATTATCAGGAACGCCCGGACGTCAAGGCGCACAGTGCCGGAGTGACGACGACTGCGCCGGCTGTGGGCTCCGGGCCGGTCGCCATTGCCGCGCCGGTCGCGATCAAACCGTCCAACCCGTCGCCACGGATTCTGCGCGGCTCGGTGTATCGGGTCGAACGCAACAACGGGGTCACCGAATACACCAACGTCAGGCCGCGCGGCGGCAAGTTCGCGGTTCTGTTTACCTATATCGCGACCTGTGTCGCGTGCGACGTGCATTCGACGATCGACTGGACCCACGTGCCGCTGCACCTCGATGATTACCGCGGCGAAATCGCCAGGGCGGCTGCCGATTCCGGGATCAGCATCGCGTTGTTGCGCGCCGTCATCCATGCCGAATCCGCGTTCAATCCGCTCGCGATCTCGGCCAAGGGAGCGCAGGGACTCATGCAGCTGATGCCAGGCACCGCGGGCGACCTTGGAGTTGCCGATGTTTTCGACGCTTCGGAGAACATCGAAGGGGGCGCGCGTTATCTCGCGCAGCTGTTGAAGGATTTCCACGGTGACGAACGACTGGCCACGGCGGCCTACAATGCAGGCGAGGCAGCCGTGCAGAAATATGGCGGCGTACCGCCATACGACGAGACCAAGCTCTACGTCAAACGCGTCGCGACGTTGCGTCGCCGCTACCAGAAGGCGCTGTAGCCACCGGAAGTCGGTGCCGGCATGCGACCGGTGAATTGCTCAAAGATGCGGACATGCTTCCACAAGGGATTGATCGTCTCCGGCCCTCGACTCAAGGGGCTGATGAAATAGCGAGGGCGTGTTCCATGAATGACCGGACTTCCCTGGCTTGGGCTCCTTAAGCGCCGGTGGTTCCCGGCGCCGGGCGTTCGGCGAGCGCCAGCTCGACGTGAAATGGCATGTTGCGGCGCAGACCGTCGAGATGCACCTTGGTGCCGGGTGCGAGCGCCGCTTCACGATTGCGCAGTGCCATCTGACCATCAATGCGGTCGCCGTCGAGCTGGAACAACAGGTCACCGGGTTGCAGGCCGGCTCGTGCCGCCGGACTTTCCGCGACGACACGGGTGATCAGCACCCCGGGCTGCCTTGTGTTCGCCCCCTGGGCCAGCGGGATATCGGTGTAGTCGGCGCCGATCCAGCCGCGCACGACGCGGCCATTCTTGACGATCTGCTCAAGCACCGCCTTGGCCGTGGCAACCGGGATCGCGAAGCCGATGCCTTCGGCACCGGGGGTGTAGGTGCCGCGGCCGTCCGCCACCGGCGTGCGTGGGTAGATCGCCGTATTGATGCCGACCAGTTCGCCGAGCGCGTTGATCAGCGCGCCACCCGAATTTCCGGCATTGATCGCCGCATCGGTCTGGATGAAATCCTCGTCGGCGGACATGTTGAGCTGACGACCGGTCGCGCTGACGATGCCCATCGTCACCGTCTTGCCGAGGCCGACCGGGTTGCCGATCGCGAGCACCACGTCGCCGACGTTGACCGCGGACTGATCCGCAACCGCAATGGTCGGCAGGTTCTCGGCATGGATTTTCAGCACGGCCAGATCGGTTTCGGCGTCGGTCCCGATGACATCGGCCTTGGCCACCCTGTTGCCGTCAAGCAATACCTGAATGTCGTCGGCTCCGCTGATCACGTGGTTGTTGGTCAGTACGTAGCCATCTGCGCTGAAGATCACCCCGGAACCGAGGTTCTGATCGTTGCGTTTCATCGGGGGCCCGACCGCGACCGCGCCAAGCAGTCGCTGGGTCAGCGGATCGGGAATCGAATAAATCTGGCGAAAGGTGGTGACCTTGTTGGCATAGATGTTCACGACCGCGGGCGAGGCACGGGCCACCGCTTCGGCATAGGAAACCGGCCCGCTCGATCGCAGGGTGTTCAGGTGTGGCCGAGGGTTTGCCGACCCGGATTGTGCATGTACGCTGTCGCTTGTTACTGTCGTTCCCGGTTCGGCGCCCTTGCGCAGCCGTTCGACCAGTGACGGAGCGAATGCGCTCAGCACGAACGCGATGGCAAGGCCGAGGACGACAAAGCGGGCGACGAAGAAGAGATGGCGGGTACGGATAAGCGACATGTCGGTATGAGACCGGCGCCGCAGGCAACGGTTGTATGCCGCGTCGGCCTTGATTGTGCGGTGCGAGGGGGTTCGTTAAACTACCACGTTTTTGGGGCAGGCCCCAGCGTGCCTGCGGCCGCTGCATGCGTCATGAATGGCTTCGACCGTGACGCGTGGATGGCCGAATGGTCGATTCACGCGCGGCGGGGTCCGGGTTGCGCGCGGGATTCGCGGGAGTTGGGGCGGGCGCGAGCCTTCCCGACGCATGCTGGTTTTTGTCGGTAAGTTCAGCGGAGTGTTGGATGGCGAACGAGGGCGTCAACAAGGGCCGTCGCCGATTCCTGACCGCGACGACCTCCGTGGTCGGCGGAGCCGGAGTCGTACTCGCGGCGGTGCCTTTCATCAAGTCGTGGGAACCGAGCGCACGCGCCAAGTCCCTCGGTGCGCCGGTGCTGGCGGATATTGCCAAGATCGAACCCGGTCAGAAGGTCACCTTTGGCTGGCGCGGCCTGCCGGTATTCGTCGTCAATCGCACCAAGGCGCAGCTTGCCACGCTGCCTGGGCAGGATTCGCGGCTGAAGGATCCGAACAGCGACAACACCGATCAGCAGCCGACGTACGCGAAAAACGAACATCGCTCGATCAAGCCCGAATGGCTGGTCATCATCGGGATCTGCACGCACCTTGGCTGCGTACCGGATTACAGGGGCGAGATCACACCCGAGCCGTTCGATCCGAACTGGAAGGGCGGATTCTTCTGCCCCTGCCACAAATCGCGCTACGACATCGCCGCGCGCGTCTACGACGGTGTGCCGGCGCCGGCCAACATGGTGGTACCTCCATACCATTTCGTCAGCGACACCCAGATCCAGATCGGCGTTGATCCAGCGGGAGCGAAAGGATGAGCACGACAGCCCACCGCGTCCATCCGAAAAACCGCGTGCTGGCCTGGGTCGAGGATCGGTTGCCGATCCTGTCGTTCACCGCCTCGCACACGAGCGGCTATTACGCGCCGAAGAACTTCAACGTCATGTATTACTTCGGTTCGCTCGCGTTGCTGGTGCTGGTCAACCAGATCGTCACCGGCATTTTCCTGACCATGTTCTACAACCCCAGTGCGACCGGCGCGTTCGCGTCGGTCGAGTACATCATGCGCGATGTGCAGTGGGGCTGGCTGATCCGTTACATGCACGAGGTCGGCGCCTCGATGTTCTTCATCGTCGTCTATCTGCACATGTTTCGCGG
>JBAVZT010000217.1:0-5489 GCA_049588955.1 Rhodanobacteraceae bacterium
GCCGCCGAGCAGCGCCGACTGACCGGATCGGCGCAGGCCAAGCCACGCGGCAAGCCGGACAAGCGTGCGCGCCGGTTGATCCGGGCGCTGGGTGACATCGACTCGCTGTAGTTGCGGAAAGCCTGGCGGATTCGTGCAGCGTTGCAGGATGGGTTGAGCGCAGCGATACCCATGCGGTTGGGGCGGATTGCGATGGATGCCGCGTCGCTCAACCCATCCTACTTCGTTGCCTTGAGTCGATACAGCGCATCCAGCGCTTCGCGCGGAGTCAGGGCATCCGGATCGATCTCGTGCAACGCCTGCTCGACAGCGGACGGACGGGAGCGGGTGAGCGAAGGCTGAGCAAACAGGTCCGGTTGCGGAATCTTTTTGGCGATTTCGCCGCCGGTTCCCGAACGCGCATGCTTGCCGTTTTCGAGCGCGGCCAGCGTCAGCTTCGCATCGGCAATGACCGCCTTTGGCAGTCCGGCGAGCGCGGCGACCTGCAAGCCGAAGCTGCGATTGGCCGGCCCGTCCTTGACCGCATGCATGAAGACGAGCTGGTCGCCGCGCTCCTTGTCGTGATATTCGACCGCATCGAGATGCACGTTGGCGATGCCGTCGTACTGCGCGGCAAGCTCGGTCAGTTCGAAATAGTGCGTCGCGAACAAGGTCCATGCGCGGTTGACGGTCGCGAGTTGCACCGCGCAGGCGCGCGCGAGCGCGAGACCGTCGTAGGTCGACGTGCCACGGCCGATCTCGTCCATCAGCACAAGACTTTCTGGCGTCGCGTTGTGCAGGATGTTCGCGGTCTCGCTCATCTCGACCATGAAGGTCGACTGGCCGCGCGCAAGGTCATCGCCGGCGCCGATGCGTGTGAAGATGCGGTCGATCGGCCCGATCGTCGCAGCATCCGCCGGCACGAAACTGCCGATGTGCGCGAGCAGCACGATCAGCGCGGTCTGGCGCATGTAGGTCGACTTGCCGCCCATGTTCGGGCCGGTCACGATCAGCATGCGGCGTGATTCGTTCAACACGGTATCGTTCGGTTCGAACGGTTCGTCGCGCACCTGTTCGACCACGGGATGGCGGCCGCGCAGAATATGGATCCCCGGATCGTCGACGAGTTGCGGACGGGTCCAGCCGTGCGCGTCGGCGCGTTCGGCGAGCGCGGCGAGCACGTCGATCTCGGCCACCGCTTCGGCCGCAGTCTTCAGCGCGGTGAGATGTTCGGTCAGGAAATCAAGCAGGTCGTCGTACAACACGCGTTCACGCATCAAGGCGCGCTCGCGTGCCGACAGCACCTTGTCCTCGAAGGCTTTCAACTCTTCCGTGATGTAGCGTTCGGCGTTCTTGGTGGTCTGGCGGCGCGTGTAATGTGTCGGCGCCTTGTCGGCGTGACCTTTGCCGATCTCGATGTAGTAGCCATGCACGCGGTTGTAGCCGACCCTGAGCGTCGCGATGCCGGTCGCGGCTTTCTCGCGCTGCTCGAGTTCGACCAGCACCCGATCGGCATGTGTCGACAGCGTGCGCATCTCGTCGAGTTCGGCGTCGAAATCGTCGCGGATCACGCCGCCGTCGCGCAGCAGTACCGCCGGCACGTCGAACAGCGCGTCGGCCAGCTGCGATGCCGTCGCCGAATGCTCGCCAAGGCGATCCACAAGTTCTTGCAACAGCGACGTAATGCCTTGATGCGTGTGGCCACGGATGGCCGCTTCTTGATCCTCGCGTTCAGGGACGAACGCACCCGTACCAAATGCGGTGGCAACGACCTTGCCCAGTCGCGGCGCCAGCTTCAGCCCATCGCGCAACGTCGCGAGATCGCGCGGTCGTGCCGAACGCAGCGCGACACGCGCGAGAATGCGTTCGAGATCGCCGATGCCGCGCAGTATTTCGCGCAGGGCATCGCCGCGATGCGCTTCGATCAGGCTTTCGATCGCCTGATAGCGCCGTTCGAGTATTGCTCCATCGCGCAGCGGCCGATGAATCCAGCGCCGCAGCGCACGGGCACCCATCGGGGTGATGCTCGAGTCGAGCACGCCCAGCAACGTGTGTTCGCTGCGCCCGTCCGCGTGCGCATCGAGTTCCAGATTGCGCCGTGTGGCGGCGTCGAGCGCGATGGTTTCACCGGGTGCCTCGATGCTCAGGCCGGTCACATGCGGCAGCGCGGCCTTTTGCGTCTCCTCGATGTAGCCGAGCAGCGCTCCGGCTGCGCCGATCGCCAGATCGAGATCGTCGCAACCGAATCCCGAAAGATCGCGCGTGCCGAAAAATCGCGCAATCTCGCGGCGCGCCGTTGCGCCGTCGAAATGCCATGGCGGGCGGCGTCGCAGCCCGGGAAGATCGGCCACGCACTTCGGCCACACGACATTTTCATTGATCAGGGTTTCGGCCGGCGCGAGGCGAGCGAGTTCCGCAGCAAGCGCATCGCCGTCGTTCACTTCGGCGAGTACGAAACGCCCGGCCGCAAGATCGACCCACGCGAGGCCGAATCCGGCTCCGGGCGGGTTGGCGGGACCTGCCGTGATCGCCAGCAGCAGGTTGTCGCGGCGTTCGTCGAGCAGGGCCGCATCGGTCACGGTCCCGGGCGTCACCACGCGTACGACCTTGCGCTCGACCAGCCCTTTCGCCGCGGCCGTATCACCTATCTGCTCGCAGATCGCAACCGACTCGCCGAGGCGGATCAATTTCGCGAGATGGTTTTCCACCGCGTGATAGGGCACGCCGGCCATCGGAATCGGCGCGCCTGCCGACTGGCCGCGCTGGGTCAGCGTGATATCGAGCAGGCGTGCTGCCTTGCGCGCATCGTCGTAGAACAATTCGTAGAAATCGCCCATGCGAAAAAACACCAGGGTGTCCGGATACTCGGCCTTGGCGGCAAAGTACTGGCGCATCAATGGCGTATGCTGCGCGGGTTCGCTCGCTTTCATTACAGACGGCATTGTGGGTCGCGAAAGGAGGAAAGTATCCCATGACCGGATTGGCGCAAACCGACGACGCGGTGCTGGCGGCGTTGGCCAAATCCGTCGGCGAATTGCTGCTTACGCGCGGATTGACGCTGGTGACAGCCGAATCCTGCACCGGCGGCTGGATCTCCAAGGTGCTGACCGACATCCCGGGCAGTTCGCTTTGGTTCGAGTGCGGCCTCGTGGCTTACAGCTACGAGGCGAAGGAATCGCTCCTCGGAGTGCATCCGCAAACGATCGAGCGCAGCGGCGCGGTGAGTCAGAAAACCGTGGTCGACATGGCCTCCGGCGCGCTCGCGCGATTCGGTGCGAGCGTCGCCGTCGCGGTAACCGGCATCGCTGGGCCGTCCGGCGGCACGCCGGAGAAACCGGTCGGCACGGTCTGGATCGGCTGGAAACGGCGCGGCGGGTATGCACGCTCGGAGTTGTTTCATTTCGAGGGCAGTCGTGAAGCGATACGGCGACAGACGGTGGCGGCCGCACTTGAAGGCATACAGCGAATTCTTACAAGTTGACGCGGTGAACGCGTCTCGTCGTGCGCCGGCTTGTGGGATAATTTGATCACGTCACTCCGCCCGGCATGCACATCGTCTCACCGGGCTGGAAGTCTCAGCCGATGAGATGCGCGGATCGCATACTTCGACGCACCCAACCAGAGGATTCCACCATGGAAGACAACAAGCGCCGCGCGCTCGCTTCCGCACTCAGCCAGATCGAGAAGCAATTCGGCAAGGGTGCGGTGATGCGCATGGGCGATCGTACCAACGAGGCGATCGACACGGTTTCCACCGGCTCGCTCGGTCTCGATGTCGCGCTCGGCATCGGTGGACTGCCGCGCGGGCGCGTGGTCGAGATCTACGGGCCGGAATCGTCCGGCAAGACCACGCTCACGCTTCAGGTCATCGCGAGTTGCCAGCGCAACGGCGGTACCGCGGCATTCGTCGACGCCGAGCACGCGCTCGATCCGACCTATGCCGAGAAACTTGGCGTCAATGTCGATGATCTGCTGATTTCGCAGCCCGATACCGGCGAGCAGGCGCTTGAAATCACCGACATGCTGGTGCGCTCCAATGCAGTCGATGTGGTCGTGATCGATTCGGTTGCCGCGTTGACACCGAAGGCCGAGATCGAGGGCGAGATGGGCGATTCGCACGTTGGCCTGCATGCGCGGCTGATGAGCCAGGCGCTTCGCAAGCTCACCGCGAACATCAAGCGCTCGGGCTGCCTGGTGATCTTCATCAACCAGATCCGCATGAAGATCGGCGTGATGTTCGGCAGTCCGGAAACGACGACCGGCGGCAATGCGCTGAAATTCTACGCATCGGTGCGTCTGGACATCCGCCGCATCGGCGCGGTCAAGCGCGGCGACGAGGTGATCGGATCGGAAACCCGCGTGAAAGTGGTCAAGAACAAGGTCGCGCCGCCGTTTCGCCAGACCGAATTCGAAATCCTCTATGGCGAGGGCACCTCGCGCGAAGGCGAGCTGATCGAACTTGGCGTACGCGAGAATCTCGTCGAAAAATCCGGCGCCTGGTACAGCTACAACGGCGAGCGAATCGGGCAGGGCAAGGACAACGTGCGCGGATTCCTCAAGGAGCACCCGGAAATCGCCGCCGATATCGAGGCGCAACTGCGCGCCAAGCTTCTGGTGGCGAGGGTACCCGCCGACAAGCCCGAAACCGCCGAAGCCGAGACTGAGGAAGCCTGAGCGGCCAGCTCGATCGACCGATCGAATGAAGCGTCGCGACCTGCTGGATCGCAAAGATCGGCATCCCGACGCCTACACCAAGGCGCTCGCCTTGCTTGCGCGGCGCGAACATTCGGTGCGTGAACTCAGCACCAAGCTGGCCGCGCGTGGATATGCTGATGACGAGGCCCTAGCTGCGATTGCACGGCTCCAGGAGCAGGGCTATCAGAGCGATGCGCGTTTCGCCGAGGCGTTGACGCGCGCGCGTTCCGACCAGGGTTACGGACCAAACCGCTTACGTGCAGAACTGAAGAACCACGGCATCGAAGGCGGCATGATTGAACACGCCATCGCCGCGCTGGATATCAACTGGCAGACCAGCGCGCGCAGGCAGTTGCGGCGGCGTCGCAGTGCCAGGTCGGAGAACATCGACGCGGCCGAGCGCGCGCGGCGTGCCCGTTTTCTCTTGCGCCGCGGCTTCGATCCCGCCACAGTACGCGCCATAACGCGTGCCGACATCGATGCTTCGGGCGAAATCGAGTGAGGCATCCGGAGCCGGGTAACCTCGATTGAAAGGCGTGATCCGGAGTGCCATGTTCGGCTGTGCGCAACCCGTTTGGCATTCCCCGACTCGTCCATGAAAACCACTGCCGAGATCCGCTCGACTTTCCTCGAATTTTTCAAGAGCCGGGGACACACCATCGTGCCTTCGGCTTCGATGGTGCCGGCGAACGACTCGACCCTGCTGTTCACGAACTCGGGCATGGTCCAGTTCAAGGACGTGTTCCTTGGCAGCGAGAAGCTGAAGTTCGTGCGCGCGGCCGATGTGCAGCGCTGCCTGCGCGCTGGCGGAAAAC
>JBAVZT010000218.1:0-4793 GCA_049588955.1 Rhodanobacteraceae bacterium
GTGCAGGGGCGCATCACCGAAGTCCTGTACGGCAAGGCGCTGGCTGACGAGGAAGCGCTGTTGTCCGCGCGCGCGCTGGAGAAGACGATCGGAAAGATGCCGAAGAATTCGCAGCGCCTTGCGCCCGAACCGCGCAAGGTCGGCGCCGACGATGCGCTGTCCGATGTCGTTTACGCCAAGGGTTCGTGGTTCCTGCGTTTTCTCGAAGCGCGCTACGGTCGGGCGGTGTTCGATCCGTACCTGCGCGGCTATTTCGATCACTTTGCGTTCCAGAGCATCACCACCGAGGAGATGCTCGATTACCTCAAGGCCAATCTGATCGACAGACATCCCGGCAAGGTGTCGTGGGATGAAGTGACCGGCTGGGTCGACGGCACCGGCATTCCCAAGGATGCGCCACTGCCCGAGTCGCCGCGTTTCGCTGCGATCGACAAGCAGCGCGCCGCATTTCTCGACGGCTCGCTCGCTGCCGCGAAACTCGACGCGAAGAACTGGAACACGCAGGAGTGGATGTATTTTCTCGACGGGTTGCCCGACAAGACCGACCTCGCGCGCCTCAAGGCGCTCGACGCGGCCGAGCATCTGACCGGTACGCCGAACGCCGAAATCGGCATGCGCTGGTACGGCCATGCGATTGCATCCGGCGGCAAGGATGTCTGGAAAGCCGCCGCGGAACACATGACGCGCATCGGTCGCTTGTACCTGACGCTGCCGCTGTACAAGGCGTTCGTCACCACGCCGGACGGCCTCGCCTGTGCCGAAGCGGTGTACGCGCACGCCAAACCCGGTTATCACCCGATGACGCAGCGCGCGGTGGAAGGCATTCTCGAGAAGGCGAAGAAAGCTCGGACACGAAAGCGCAGCTGACCACCGTTCGCGCTGAGCGAAGCGCACGCCGGCTAGCGGCGTCGAAGCATCGGGCGCGCGATGCCCGCGTTTTCCTACAGATCCGCGCACGCTGTGCGTCTGTCGCACCGGCCGGCAGTCATCCACGCTGGCGCTTTCGCCCTTGAGAGAGCGTCATGGATTTCTTGCCATCTCCGCGATGTGCAACCAGGTCCGCACGAGCCGCATGGCCCTGGACGCGTGTGGCCGCGATTCGATCGCTGGTGTGCTGCGGGGTCGTCGCGGTTTTCGCGGCCGCGCCATTTGCGGCGTTCGCTCGCGATTGCCCGAACTGGCCGGTACAACGTGCGCAACGGGAACTGGTCACACTCGGGCGTCATCTCGCCGCCTGGGATCGGGCCTATTACCGCGACGGGCGCTCGCCAATTGCCGACGAAGTCTACGATCAGGCGCGCGCGCGTTTTGCGCAGTGGCGTGCCTGCTTTGCCCATGTCGCCGCACCGCAAACCAATGCGTTGGCCGACGCCGGCGGCACGGTCCCGCGCCCGGTCGTGCATACCGGGCTCGACAAATTGCCCGACGCGGCAGCCGTCACGGAATGGATGCGCGTGCGCGGCAATTCCGATCTGTGGGTGCAGCCGAAAGCCGATGGTGTGGCCGTCACCCTGCTTTATGCCGACGGCCGTCTGGCGAGTGCGACAAGTCGCGGCGATGGTGTACGCGGAGAGGACTGGACGGCCAACGCGGACCTGATTGCCGCGATTCCGAAGCAGTTGCCGGATGCGCCCCAACGCGTCGTATTGCAGGGCGAACTGGTGTGGCGTCTGCCCGGGCATGTCCAGGCGAAACGCGGCAGCGTCGGCGCGCGTTCGAAAATCGCGGGTGCGATGGCGCGACAGTGGCTTGACCCAGCGACTGCCGCGAAGATCGGCTTGTTCGTTTGGGACTGGCCCGACGGACCGGCCTCGATGGAGGCGCGCCTGGCCGGACTGAAGGCATTCGGTCTCGCCGACGGCGTCGCATATACCCATCCGATCACAAGTCTCGATGACGTCCGGCGCTGGCGCGATATCTGGTATCGGGGTGCGATGCCGTTCGCGGCGGACGGTATCGTGATCCGCCAGGGGCATCGTCCGGGCGCCGACAGCTGGCTGGCGCATCCGCCGTCGTGGGCGGTCGCCTGGAAGTATCCTCCTGCGCGGGCGCTCGCGGCCGTTACCGGCGTCGATTTCACGATCGGTCGCACCGGTCGCATCACGCCGGTGCTCGAGTTCGCTCCGGTGCACCTGGACGATCGGAGCGTGCGCCGCGTCAGCCTCGGCTCGCTCGCGCGCTGGCGCAAACTGGAGATACGTCCGGGCGATCGAATCGCGATCGCGGCCGCCGGTCTCACGATCCCGCGCTTCGAGTCGGTCGTTTGGCGTGGACCCGAACGCACCGCCGTCAAAGTGCCTGATCCCGACACGTACGACGCACTGACCTGCTGGCACCCCGGTCGCGCTTGCGCAGCGCAATTCAACGCACGTCTGACGTGGCTTTCCGGCAAGCACGGGCTTGCGCTGCCCGGACTCGGCAGCTCGACCTGGCAGGAACTGACCGATGCGGGTCTTCTCACGGACCTGCTGGGCTGGCTGAACTTGACACCGCAGCAACTTGCCGGCGTTCCCGGCATCGGGGCAAAAAGTGCAGCAAAGCTTGCGCAACAGTTTGCCAACGCACGCCATTGCGGATTTGCAACCTGGTTGCACGCGCTCGGCATGCCGGACGCGGGCGCCGCGGCCTTGCCGGATTGGGCCAGCGTCGCGGCACGACGCATCGAGGACTGGAATGCCACCGCCGGCATAGGGCCGGTTGGCGCGCGCCGACTGCACGATTTTTTTCACGACCCGCAGGTGCGTGCATTGGCTGTCCGATTGCACGAGGCTGGCGTTGCCGGGTTCTGACGGCAAGGTCGCGCCCGGCGTCACGTTCCGCTGGAACGTTGCGATTTAGCGAAAGGTCACGAATGCCCGAGTAAGTTGCACCAGTGCGGCTGTATCCCGTGTGATCCGCAGCCGCATGCGCAGCGGGAGTATGCGATGAACAGGAAGTCATCCTCGTGGTCGGACCACAACGCCAGGCTGGTCGGTACCTGGACATGGACGCGACGTGGCTTCATCGGTTCGATGGTCGCGGCGACAGCGGGAATCGGTCTGCCGTACCTTGGCGATACCAGGGCTGCCGCCGCGGCGGACGCCGCGATGCCGGGCGGCAACCGGCGCCACGCGGCTGCGGGCACCGAAGAACAGGCCGTCACGCTTACGATCAACCGCGAGCGCCATAAACTGTCGCTGGAGCCACGCGTGACGCTACTCGATGCACTGCGCGAATATCTTGGCATGACCGGCACCAAGAAAGGCTGCGATCGCGGCCAGTGCGGCGCGTGTACGGTGCTGATAGACGGGCGGCGCGTCAATTCGTGTCTGACTCTCGCGCACATGCACGATGGCCATCGCATCACCACCGTCGAAGGGCTCGCAAACGACCAAACGCTGAACGACGTGCAAAGCGCATTCGTCAAACGCGATGCGTTCCAGTGCGGTTACTGCACGCCCGGGCAGATCTGTTCGGCAACCGCGCTGGTCGATGAGTTGCAACGCGGCGAACCGAGCTCGGCGACCACCGATGTGCGCCGCGCGGGACCGATCGCCGCCAGCGACGAGGAAATCCGCGAACGCATGAGCGGCAACCTGTGTCGCTGCGGCGCGTATCCGAACATCGTCGCGGCCGTGCGCGATGTTGCCGGCAGGAACGACGCCGAGGCGCCAGCATGAACGCCTTCTCGTATCAGCGTGTCGACAGCAAAGCCGCGGCGATCCACGCCGCGCAGCAACCCGGCGCAATGTTCATCGGCGGTGGCACCAATCTGCTTGACCTGGTCAAGAGCGATATCGAACATCCGAGCCTGGTCATCGATATCAACCGGCTCGGCGATCTCGCGGCGATCGAATCGCTGCCGGATGGCGGGCTGCGTGTCGGCGCGCTGGCGCGCAACAGCGACATGGCCGCGCATGTGGAAATCCGTGACCGTTATCCGTTGCTGACCGAAGCGATCGTCGCCGGTGCCTCGCCGCAGTTGCGCAACATGGCCACCGCGGGTGGCAATCTGATGCAGCGCACGCGCTGCTATTACTTCGTCGATCCCGCGTTCGACCGCTGCAACAAGAAGAATCCCGGCTCGGGGTGCGCGGCGATCGATGGTGTCAACCGCATGCACGCGATACTCGGCGCAAGCCCGCACTGCATAGCGGTCAATCCATCGGACATGAGTATTGCGCTCGCCGCGCTCGAGGCGACGGTGCGCGTACAAGGTCCAGATGGCGAGCGCACGATCGCAATGGCGGACTTTCACCGTTTGCCCGGCGATCATCCAGAGGTCGACACCACGCTCAGACACGGCGAACTCATTACCGCGATCGATTTGCCCGAGCAGGGTTTCGCCGAACACAGCCATTATCTCAAGGTGCGCGATCGCGCGAGTTACGCCTTCGCGCTGGTCTCGGTCGCCGCGGCACTCGATCTCGACGAAGGCGGCATCGTCAAAATCGCGCGTATTGCGCTTGGCGGCGTTGCGCCCAAGCCGTGGCGGGCGCATGAAGCGGAAGGAGCACTGGTCGGAAAGGCATTGACACCGCGGGCCCTCGACGCCGCGGCGGGCGCCGCAGTCGCCGGTGCCAACGCGCATCGGGACAACGCCTTCAAGATCGACCTCGCAAGGCGCGCAATCGTGCGAGCGTTGAGGACTGCCGGAGGTGTCGCATGAGCGCCATCGTCGGTCGGCCGCTCGACCGCGTCGACGGACCGAAAAAGGTCAAGGGCGAAGCGAAGTACGCGGCGGAATTCGAGCTGCCGCGGCTCGCTCACGCAGTGATGGTTCAGGCAACGATTCCGTGCGGTCGCGTACGCAA
>JBAVZT010000219.1:0-6454 GCA_049588955.1 Rhodanobacteraceae bacterium
GACGACCGGCGACTCGCGCGCGTGCGCGAGATGCGCAAGCAATTGCGCGCGAACTTCGGCCCCGCGTTCGGCGGCGCCTTCGGCACACAAAGCCAGGGTGTCGGCCAGCCCGTCGAGCACACGCGGATGCAACACCGGCGCATCGCGCAGGGCAAGCAAACCCTGGCGCAAGGTAAGCAGGTGACCGACCAGATTGCCGCTGTCGACCGTCGATATGTACATCGGCAACAACGGTTGCAGGGTTGCGGTGTCGTACCAGTTGAAAAAGTGGCCGCGATAGCGCTCCAGCTCGCGCAACGTTCCGAGCGTGTGACCGGTGCGCTCGACCAGTCCGGCCGCGGTCAGATAACCGAAGTCCCAGGCGGCGAGATTGGCCAGCAACGCAAGTCCGATGTTGGTCGGCGAGGTGCGATGCGCGACGGTTGCCTGCGGCTGCTCCTGAACATTGTCCGGCGGCAGCCAATGGTCCTCTGCTCCGACGTAGTGCTCGAAGAAAGACCAGGTTCGACGTGCCATGCGCCGCAGGAACAAGGCCTCGAAAGGCTCCAGCAACAGATGCCGGTCCGCGTGCGGACGGCTGGTCCACCAAGCGACGGCGGGCGAGAAAAACCACAGCAGCAGGATCGGCGCGACGACCGGCAGCGCCCACGGGCGCAGCACCGTCAAGGCGACTGCCGCCGCCAGCGAAAGCACCGGCGCAATCCACATCAAACGCCACGACGCGGCAAATCCCGCTTCGCTCGCCGAATCGAAGCTGCCCGACGGCATCCACTCGAGCAAATGCCGTTGCGAGATGTGCATGCGCCAGAGCGTGCGCACGATGGCGTCGAGACCGAACCAGGTCTCGAACGGCAGGCAAATCAAGGCAAATGCGATCTGGGCCACGCGCCGGGCAGCGCTGCGCAACTGTGTCGCGACGTGCGCGCCGAACGTCTGATCGTCCGCAACGCGCGCAAGATCGAGCATGCAGTCGAGCAGCGCCGGCAGCAGCAACGCGCCGAGTACGGTTGCCGTCCAGAACCACGGCGATGCCAGGACGATCCAGCCGGTCAGCAGCACCCCGAGCAGCGCAAGCGGCACCAGGCTGCGACGCAGATTGTCGAGAATCTTCCAGCGCGACAGCGCCGTGAGTGTGTTCTTTTCTAACGCCCCGTGCGGGCCGGCGACCCAGGGAAACAGCCAGCCGGCCAGTTGCCAGTCGCCGCGGATCCAGCGATGGCGCCTGCGCACATCGTCAACGTAGCGCCATGGAAAGGACTCGCGAAGCTCGACATCGCTGAGTAGTCCGGAACGTGCATAACAGCCCTCGAGCAGATCATGACTGAGGATGCGGTTGTCGGGAAAACGATCGTTCAAGGCTCGCTCGAACGTGTCGAGATCGTATATGCCCTTGCCGATGAACGAGCCTTCCCCGAACAGATCCTGGTAGGTGTCGGAAACCGCGCGCGTATAAGGATCTATGCCCCATTCGCCACCGAACAAGGCAAGGTAGTGCGAACCGCGGGACTCGGCGTCGCGTGAGTCCATCGCACGTGCGCCCACGCGCGGTTGCAGGATGCCGTAGCCGAGCGTTACCCGCCGGCGCTTCGCATCGTATTCGGCGCGATTGAGCGGATGCGCAAGCGCCGCGACCATCGTGCGTGCCGATTCGCGCGGCAGTTGGGTGTCGGCATCCAGCGTGATGACGTATTTCACGCCCGACAGGATCGACGTATCACCCGTGATCAGCGAAAACCGATCTCCAGGATCGCCACGCAGCAGGGCATTGAGATCGGCCAGCTTGCCACGCTTGCGCTCGCGACCCATCCACACCCCCTCGCACTCGTTCCAGCGGCGCGGCCGGTGCAGCAGGAAGAACGGCGCCCGTCCGGGGTCGGCGTACTCCGCATTCAGCCGTTCGATCGCGGTCGCCGCCCGTACCAGAAGGGCGTCGTCGGACGGCATCATTGCTGCCGGCGCGTCGGGAAAATCGGTCAGCAATGCGTAAGACAGATGCGGGTCGCGATTGGCGAGAAAGCGGATTTCCAGATCCTCGACCAATCGGTCCACGGTCTCGTCGTCGGATAGCATGCACGGCACGGCGACCAAGGTCTTGCACTCGGGTGGAATCCCGCGCTCGAAATCCATGCGCGGGAGAATCCTCGGGGCAGCCGTGAGTGCGGACAATCGATTCACGACGGCTACGCCGAACTGGCTGGCCACAAAAAAGGCGAGCGCTCCGAGCAGCACCAGCATCCATCCGGTTGCTCCGTCCGCTTCCGCGTGTGCCAGCAACAGCGCCGTCAATACGATCGCGGTACCCGCGATCGAGCCAAGGTACAGGGACACCGGGAAGCTGCCCGGCACTTGTCGCGGCCACTCCTCGAGTGCAACGCGCCTGCCCACGCTGCGCTGCAAGTCGATCAGGCCATTGTCGATCAGGTAGTAGCCGACATGCGCGCGACGCGATTCGCTGCCGCTGTCGATGGCGCCCCGACGCGCGAGATCGACTGCCGCGCGGGCGACGTCCAGTTCCGATCGGGAGTTGTTTTTCGCCACCCGCTCGATCACGTGGCGATAGTGGTCGCGCGTCGCAAAATCCATCTGCGCATACGCACCGGCAGGGTCTGCGTGCAACGCCTGCTCAACCTGACTGACTTCTTCGACGAATTCACGCCAGTCGATGATTTCGAGCTGGCGCAGGCTGCCGATGCTGTTGCTGACGGAAACCTGGAGGGCCGCCTGCTGCCGGTTCTCGGTCTGCACCAGTTGCTCGATGGTCAGCCCCGATTCGGCGAGCCGTTGCTGTATCCAGGTCAGGGGCAGCGCCAGCGCCATGCCGTGGGCGCGCAGGTGTCGGACAATCTCCGCAACGAACGAACTGACCATTGGCGGTTCCGATCGCGCCATGTCCGCGACCACAAGAATCAGGCCTTTCGGATCGCTGTTGCTGGTCGCGACCATCTGCTCCGCCCAATTTTCGGCCAGATTCCGCTGTGTCAGATTTTCGATCACGAGCAGCGCGACGCGGCGCAGATTCTCGATCAAGGCGAGACGCAACATGATCGGGATTGCCCACAACTCGCCGAGGGTGAGTCCGGTCACCTCCTGATAAGCCGCGACAAACCGGCTCAGACTGTCCTGATCGACACGCCCGTCACCGTGTGCGATTGCCTGAAGCGCGATGTCGTAAACGCGCGGCAACTGTGCCGAAGGTCCGCTTTGCAACCGTGGCAGCTGCCAACTGTAGGCTTTTGGGAAATGACGTTTGGCAGTCCGTATCTGCTCCTCGACCAGATAGAAATTGTCCAGCAGCCAGTCGGCTGCCGGCGTGATGCTTCGTCCGGCCTTGATCGCTTCGGATAACCGCGTGCAGACATCGAGCAGTACCGCGCGGTTCTGTGTCAGGCGCCCGATCAGTTGATCGGAGGCTTTGCCGAAAACCGGCTGATGGCGTTCGGCAAGCGCCCGGCCATGCAACTCCATTTGCTCGCCGCTGAACAATTCGGCGCGCAACGGCAGTTCGCTCGCTTGAGAGCGACGAGATTTGGCGGACCGTCTCCAGACACGCCGCCACCAGTGTCTGACCACAAACCGCGCGCCCTTGCGTGCCTGCACTGCGTTGCTCTCCGTGAAAGATCACTGCGCGGCGGTGAACTGCAACCGTCGCCCGGGGCTCCGGACAACGATACGATGCCTGCGGCCATTCCGGCCATTCGCGCACGCACCATGCTAACCGCGCGGCGAGCGCCGGGTAGACACTGCATCGTGACCGGCTCGCTGCCGGGCGCTCTCGCGACTACGTCAGTGTGGCGTCGAGGCGAATCTCGACCCCGGCCAACGCCTTCGATACCGGGCAGTTGGTCTTGGCATCGTTGGCGATCTTCTGGAACGCTTCCTCCTCGATGCCCGACACGGCGACCGCTGTCGCCAGTTCGATCCGCGTTATCGCGTAGGCGTGCCCATCCTTCTCCAGATGCACCCTGGCCTTGGTCTCGACGCTGTCGGGCACATGCCCGGCCTGACCGAGCGCGAGCGCCAACGCCATCGAGAAGCAGGCCGCATGCGCAGCACCGAGCAATTCCTCCGGATTGGTCCCACCGCTGCCGTCGCCCATGCGCGACTGGAATCCGTAAGGTCCCTTGAACAGGCCGCTGCCGAGCGACACTTCGCCGCTGCCGTCGGGTACACCACCGTTCCATTGCGCTTGCGCGTTGCGTGTACTCATCGAATCTTCCTTTGGCTTTCCGGAACGTCGCAACTGATCCAGCCCGCCCCTCCAGGTTGCGCGACCTGTGCGGACAGGCTAGTGCTCCGGCGGTGAACGGAGGCTGCACGCTACCACGGGATAGTCTTTCCGTCGTGACCCAAAAATCCGCCACTGTCGGCTAACGACAGGTTTTCGATGACGCGCAGCAGGCCAGCGACCGATTGTTCGGGGGTCAGCGTGGCGTCGGCACCGCCCATGTCGGTTCGTACCCAACCCGGACTCAGTGCGGCGACCACGATACCGCGTCCGGCCAGCGCCCGGGCAAGCAACCGGGTTGCCATGTTGAGTGCGGCTTTGCTGATCGCGTAGCTCGGTGTATGAAACCCGTCGGTGCGCGCGATCGAACCGAGACCCGAGCTCATGTTGACGACCTTGCCGCCGTCATCGGCGAGCCGCGGCGCGAGCGCTTGCGTCAACAGAAACGCCCCTTCGGCATTGACGGCAACGCTCTCGCGCAGTGCTTTTGGTTCGACCGCTCCGAAGTGCTCGCCGTCGATCAGGATCCCGGCATTGTTGACGAGCAGATCGATGCGCACGTCGAAATCCTCCACCGTACGCACAAGCGCGCCGATCGAGCGCGGGTCGGGCAAACTCAGCGGCAATACCTGCAGGTGGCCGGGGTATTCGCCAGCCAGACGGGTCAGGTCGAGCGCCCGCCCGGGCATGCGACAAGCGGCAATGACGCGGTCGCCGCGCGCAAGCAACTGACGGACGTATTCGATTCCGATACCGCGATTCGCGCCGGTGACAAGTGCCTGTATCATCTTGCCTCCGCGGCCGATGCCGAACTTTCCGTGCTGCCGAAAGTCTAGCAGGACCGCGACATTCGATCCCGCAGCACGACGTGGCAGCCAACACCCATCGTGTGGCCTGGTGGCATCGAAAACGAGCGTGCAGTGCTCGCGCGCGACGGGTGCCCGTACCGAACGATCTTCTTCATCCCATATCGGCCTGACACCTTTCGAAAGGAAACGCATGCGCAAATTCATCATGGCCGGCTTCCTCGCCGCTCTCGTCGCCAGCGGCCCCTGTCGCATCGCGCTCGCGGCAACGCAGGACGGCATCGACATTCCGTCTACGCGCTTTACCCTGCCGAACGGACTCACCGTCGTCGTCAGCGAGGATCACAAGGCACCGGTGGTGGCCATCGGTGTCTGGTACCACGTCGGCTCGGCCGACGAGCCGGACGGCAAGAGCGGCTTCGCACATCTGTTCGAGCATCTGATGTTCCAGGGTTCGGAGAACCACAAGGACGAATACTTTCGCCCGTTCGAACTGGCCGGAGCGACCGAGCAGAACGGCACCACCGCGTACGATCGCACCAACTACTTCGAGACCGTCCCGACCACTGCGCTGGACATGGCTCTGTGGATGGAATCGGACCGCATGGGCCACCTGCTCGGCGCAATCGGCCAGCACCAGCTGGACGAGCAGCGCGGCGTCGTCGAGAACGAGAAACGCCAGGACGAAAACGAGCCTTATGGCCGCGCCAATGAGGTGATCCTGCGCAACGCGTTTCCGGCCAACCATCCTTACCATCACGACAGCATTGGCTCCATGTCGGATTTGAACGCGGCCACGCTGGCCGACGTCAAGCAATGGTTTCGCCATTATTACGGCGCAGCCAATGCGACCGTGGCGCTGGTCGGCGACATCACGCCCGCCATGGCCCGCCGCGAGATGCTCAAGTATTTCGGCGATATCCCGCCCGGACCACCGGTAGCGCGACTGCAGCCCTGGATAGCGCCGCGTGAGCGTTCGACTGCCACCACGATGCACGATCACGTCGCGCAAACGCGCATCTATCGCGAATGGAACGTTCCGGAACTCGGCGCCCCGGACGAGATACCGCTGGAACTCGCTGCTGCAGTGCTCGGCGGCGGCAAGACTTCACGCCTGTACCGGCGCCTGGTCTATCGGGATCACCTGGCCGACGATGTCTCGGTCGACATGAGCGCTTTCGAGCTGGCCGGCATGTTCACGCTTGAGGTCGACATCAAGCGCGGGATCGATCCGAAAGCGGTCGGAGCGGCGATCGATCAGGAGTGGCAGGGCTTTCTGGCGCAAGGTCCGACTGCGGACGAACTCGAACGTGTGAAGACCGACGCCCGCTCCGCTTTTGTCCGTTCGATCGAACGCGTCAATGGCAAGGCCTCGCTGTTGGCCAGAGGCCAGGTGTACCTTGACGATCCGGATGCCTGGAAT
>JBAVZT010000220.1:0-2726 GCA_049588955.1 Rhodanobacteraceae bacterium
GCTCGAGCGCATGCGTCGCGAACGCGCGGCGCGCACCCGGTCGGGGCAACCCTCGAGCGCCCAGCGCTCGCCAATCGGCAAGATGGCCGTACTGGCGGCCATCGAACGCGGACGCGCCAAACGACGCACGGTCGGCAGCACCCGCCCAGGATCGCCCTCGACGTGAAGCGCGCGCAGGTCATCGAACTGTTCGAACGCCTGCGCGAACTGAATCCCGAACCGCGCAGCGAACTCAATTACGGCTCCCCGTTCGAACTCCTGATCGCCGTGATCTTGTCGGCGCAATCGACCGACGCCGGCGTCAACAAGGCGACGCGACGGTTGTTCCGGCTGGCACCGACACCACGGAAAATGCTCGCGCTCGGCGAGGACGAACTCAAGCGCCATATCGCGACGATCGGCCTGTACAACACCAAGGCCAAGAACATACTCGCCACCTGTCGCCTGCTGATCGAGCGGCATGGCGGTAAGGTGCCGGACTCGCGCGAGGCACTCGAAGCGCTGCCGGGGGTCGGCCGCAAGACCGCGAATGTCGTACTCAACAGCGCATTCGGCTTGCCCGTCATTGCGGTCGATACCCACATCTTCCGCGTCGCCAACCGTACCGGGCTTGCACGCGGCAAGACCGTGCGCGCGGTCGAGGACAAACTCGCCAGGGTCGTGCCACCCGAGTTCCGCCACGGCGCTCACCACTGGCTGATCCTGCACGGACGCTACGTGTGCAAGGCGCGCAAGCCCGATTGCCCGGTCTGCGTGATCCGCGACCTGTGTGCGTACCCGGCGAAAACCGAGGCCTGAAAGACGGACAACTCGATCCGTCCCGTAACGCTGTCACCACGGATCGGCCGCAAGCCGGCCGCCGATCGCGCTTGAACGAACCTGCCGGGTACGAACATCCGCCACGCGTATGACAGCGCTTGCTATGCTCGGTGAATGCAAACCTCGTCTCCGGATGCCGATCGCATGTCCGACCGCTTTCGCGGCTTCCTGCCGGTCGTCGTCGATGTCGAGACCGGCGGTTTCGACGCCGAGTGCCATGCGCTGCTCGAAATTGCCGCGGTCGTCATCCGCATGGATGACGGCGGCCTGGTGCATCCGGAGCCGGTGGTTTCCACCCATGTCGTTCCGTTCGCCGGTTCGCTGCTCGATCCGAAGTCGCTCGAGTTCACCGGCATCGACCCGGGCCATCCGTTTCGTGCGGCGCTTGAGGAGCGCGCGGCACTCGATCACGTGTTCGCTCCGATCCGCAGGGCGATCAAGGCCAATGCGTGCCAGCGCGCAATCCTGGTCGGTCACAATGCCGCGTTCGACCTGGGCTTCGTCAATGCCGCCGCGCGGCGCTCGGGTCACAAACGCAACCCGTTTCATCCGTTCAGCAGTTTCGATACGGCAACCCTTGCCGGACTCGTTTACGGGCAGACCGTTCTGAGCCGGGCGGTCGAAGCGGCCGGCCTTGCCTGGGACGCCCGCGAGGCGCACTCGGCCGTCTATGACGCCGAACGCACGGCCGAACTGTTCTGCGCCATCGTCAACCGCTTCAAGCAGCTCGAAGACATCCGGCGTTCGGCGATCGGAGCCGAAGCCTCGCAGCCGGGTTGATCCAGCTCGACAACGGCCCCATCCTGCGGTCATGCCGATCTACGAATATGTGGCCGACGTCGATGGTTGCCCGATTTGCCGCAATGGCATCGAGCTGTTGCAGCGTCTCGGCGACCCGCCGCTGGCGCGATGTCCCGAGTGCGACGCCGCGCTGCATCGCGTGATCAGCGCACCGCAGGTCGTCGCAGGCCAGCGGCATGTGCTCGGCGAGGAGCACATCGGCAAACACGGCTTCACCCAATATCGCCGCATCGGCAAAGGCCAATACGAGAAGACCGTCGGCAAGGGACCGGACACGATCAGCGGCGACTGAATCCTGCACCACACTCGGCATGAACGGCTGCGCGTATCCTGCTGCCGCTTCAATCGCGCATTTCAGCGAGCTTCGTCCGCGCGGCACGACGTCGGCGCAAACCGACCGCCATGCCGTAAATGCTGATCAGCAACCACGCGATTTCAAGCAGGAACGCGGCGAGATTGAAGCTGCCGAGCAACAGCGACAGCAACACGCCGAGCGCCCCGAGCGCGTTCATGGTCTGATAGATCGGTCCGTTGCCGTGCAGCTTGTGCGCCTGCAACAGCAGGAACGCGAACAATACCAGTGCCACGCCGATCAGCCCGGCCCATTCGTGCCACGGCATGTTCATGTTGCACCTCCACGTTGACGCAAGGCTTCGAACAAGACTACACCGACGGCCACCGACACGTTGAGACTTTCCATCGCGCCGGGCATCGGAATCCGCGCAACGTAATCGCAGCGCTCACGCACCAGCCGGCGCATGCCTTCGGCCTCGCCACCCAGCACCAACGCGGTCGGTCCGACCAGGTCCAAAGTGTAAATCGATCGCTCGGCGTCGCCGGCGAGACCGCTCAGCCAGACGCCGGCATCCTTGAGCACGCGCAGACTGCGTGCAAGATTGGTCACGACAACCAGCGGTACGCGATCGGCCGCTCCCGCCGAGGCGCGACGCACGATCGGCGTGATCCCGACCGCGCGATCCTTCGGCACGACCACGGCAGTCACCCCGGCCGCAGCGGCACTGCGCAGACACGCGCCAAGATTGTGCGGATCGGTCACGCCATCGAGCACCAGCAACAAGGCGTTGCGCCCGGCATCGGCCACCAGC
>JBAVZT010000221.1:0-1590 GCA_049588955.1 Rhodanobacteraceae bacterium
GCCTGATGCTGGCCGAGATCGGGCCGAGCGAAGGCGAGGATGGTGGCGTGGTGTTCTGCGCCGATCTGATTCCGGGCCGGCCGTGGGTGCATCTGCCGGTGACGATGGGTTACGACCGGTATCCGGAATTGCTGATCGACGAGAAGCGCGCATTCCTCGAAGACAAGCTCGAACGCAAGGTGCGCCTGTTTTTCACGCACGACACCGGATGCGCGATGGCGCGCGTGACGCGCGATGACAGAGGGCGCTTCGGCACGACCGACGAACAGGCAGAGCTGGTCGGAGTGGCAGCATGAAGTCCGTTGCATCGCGGATGCGATCGCGGCGCGGGACGCTGATTGCAGGCATCCTCGTCACGCTGATCGTTCTCGGTGCCGTCTGGTGGTTTTCGCCGCATCACACGCACGCGCCGGCGCCGGCCGGTTCGGCCAATGGCACGACGGAGCATGCGGCGATGGCGGTGTCGGTCGATCACGTCGATCCGGCCAACGAGGGACGCCTGGTCAGTATTCGCGGTCCGTTGGCTGCGGCCGAGCCGGCGATCGATCACGAGCTTGGCGTCAGTGCCGATGCGCTGTTTCTGCTGCGTCATGTCGAGATGCTGCAATGGCGCGAACATTGCGCGGGCGGCTCATGCACTTATGCCAAGGTGTGGTCCGGGCAGCCGATCGATTCGCATGCGTTCCGCGATGCGGCGGGTCATTCAAATCCCGCCAAAATGCCGTTTCGGCAGGCCCGTTTTCAGGCCGGCAATCTGCATCTGGGCGCGTTCGCCGTCAGTGCGCCGCCGATGCTTCCCGGAATGCGCCGCGTGGCGTACCCGGTGACCACCGCACAGTTGCCGCCGAATCTCGCCGCAAGTTTCCACGATCAGAATGGCGCGTTGTACGCAGGCAACGATCCGGCGCACGCGAAGGTCGGCGATCTGCGCGTCAGCTATCGCATCGTTCCACTCGGTGCGCTCGAGATGACCGGCATCCAGCAGGGTGGTCGACTGCTTTTGCGTTCGGCTACCGAGCTGTGAAGCGTTCGTGCGATGATCGGGGATATTGACCGGAGTCGATCATGCATGTCACCGGAATCTACGCCGCGTTCGGCGCCCTGCTGATACTGATCCTCGCGATACGAGTGACGCTGTATCGGCGACACCGGCAAATCGGCATCGGCGACAATGGCGATCACGAGCTGTCCCTGCGCATCCGCGCGCATGCCAATGCGGTCGAATATCTGCCGTTGGCGCTGCTGCTGCTCATGCTGCTCGAATGGAACCGCACGCTGCCGTGGTTGCTTCACCTGTTCGGGATTGTATTGATCCTCGCGCGTATCGCACACGCGATCGGATTGAGCCGCAGCGCGGGCGTGAGTCCTGGCCGCGCGATCGGCATGCTCGGCACCTGGGCCGTGATGCTGGCGATGGCGCTGCTGCTCCTGTGGCAGGCGCTGACGATCGCGCTGATCTGAGGCTGTTCCGCCGGCGGCGTGTGTCCATGACTCCTCGCCCCGACAACGGGAGAAGAGAAATGTTTTTGAACCCCTCGCCTCCGCGCAGCGGGGAGAGGGGCAGGGGTGAGGGGCCGGGGTGCGACAGCG
>JBAVZT010000222.1:0-3167 GCA_049588955.1 Rhodanobacteraceae bacterium
GGCGCACGGTCTGGCCTTTTCGGTGCTGCCCGGCGTACCGGTGCCGCCATCGCTGATCAATATCTTTGCCGAGATCGAACGCGATCTCGGCATCGCACGTCCCGATCATGGCTGCCTGATTCCGTGGGCCGAGCGCGGCGTGCTGTTGCTCAACGCCGTGCTGACCGTCGAACACGGCAAGGCCGGCTCGCATCAGGGCAAGGGCTGGGAGGGGTTCACCGATGCCTGCATCGCGGCCCTGGTTCGCGAGCGGGAAGGGCTGGTATTCCTGCTCTGGGGCAGCTATGCCCAGGCCAAGGGTAAATTGATCGACCCGCGCCGCCACCGCGTGTTCAAGGCGCCGCACCCGTCGCCACTTTCCGCGCACCGTGGTTTCAACGGTTGCTCCCATTTCTCGCGCGCCAACGAGTCCCTGGTCAAAAGCGGTCTCACGCCGATCGACTGGCGCCTGCCGCCACGCAGCGAAATCGCCCTGGCCTGAATCCGGACCTCCGGTTACGCCCGTCGTTCAGGCTTCGAGCACGGAAATAACCCCACGTTAATCCGATTCGTAGTACTATACCGGCAAGTTCAGTTATGTCCTTCGAGCCTGTTGAAAGAGGGGAACTCGGAGGGCGTCTGGCACTCTCAGTAGGGGAGTGCCAATGATCTGTTAGCTGGAGGAATCGCATGAGCAATGCCTTGGTTGCAAGCAATTTCCCGGTGCCGAGCGCGCTGGGAAGCTTGGATGCGTACGTACAGGCGGTCCATCGGGTTCCGATGTTGAGCCAGGAGGAAGAGCAGCAGCTGGCGCGCAATTACGCCTATGACCAGGATCTCGACTCAGCCAAGCAACTGGTGATGTCGCACCTGCGGTTCGTTGTGCACGTCGCACGTGGCTATTCCGGCTATGGTCTGCAGATCGGCGATTTGATCCAGGAAGGCAATATCGGTCTGATGAAGGCGGTCAAGCGCTTCGATCCGGAACATGGCGTACGCCTGGTGTCGTTCGCGGTGCACTGGATTCGCGCCGAAATGCACGAATTCATCCTGCGCAACTGGCGCATCGTCAAGGTTGCGACGACCAAGGCGCAGCGCAAACTGTTCTTCAACCTGCGCAAGTCGAAAAAGCGCCTCGGCTGGATGAACGCCGCCGAGGTGGAGACCGTCGCGAAGGAACTTGGCGTGCCGGCCTCGACGGTGCTCGAGATGGAATCGCGGCTCAATGGACGCGATGTCGCGTTTGATGCGCCGACCGATGCCGAGGATGATCCGCGCCCGTCGCCGTCCGCGTTCCTGATCGATCACAACACCGATCCGTACGAGTCGCTGGAAGCCGAGTCCGAGCACGATTCATCGCTATCCACGCTCAAGCGCGGGCTGATTCGCCTGGACGATCGTTCGCGCGACATCATCCAGCGCCGCTGGCTCGACGACAACAACAAGACCACGTTGCAGGAGCTGGCCGACGAATACGGCGTATCCGCCGAACGCATCCGCCAGATCGAAGCCAACGCGATGAAGAAGATGCGCGGGTTGTTCATGGCCTGACGGCAGGATCCGACCACCAGTTGCTTGCGTCGGTTTCGCATCCCGGAACGGCCGCCTCGCGCGGCCGTTCTTGCATCGGCGGTGAGGTGGGCGACGGAAGCCCGATTCCTGCGCAACGAGTCAATACAGATCCACCGGATCGACATCGATCGACCAGCGCACGCGGCGGCCGCTCGCCGATGCGCGCAGGGTATCGAGCCATGCAGGCAGGAACGTCTGCATCGTCGAGCGCTCTTCGGTCTCGATCAGGATCTGGCCGCGATGCAGTCCGCTGCGCATCGGCATCGGTGCCGGCATCGGGCCGTGCGCCGTGGCCGGGGCCGTTACCGTTTCAGCGGCGCGGGCAAGGAACTCGTCGACCGACTCGGCCCGCTTGGCCTCGGCACGCAGCAGCGCGAGGCGACTGAACGGCGGCAGGTGCGCGGCGCGACGCTCTTCGAGCAGGCTGGTAGCGAGCGCGTGATAGCCGTGCGCGAGGAGCGTGGCCAGCAACGGATGATCCGGCTGGTGGGTTTGCAGAATCACCGTTCCGGGATCCGCGGCGCGGCCGGCGCGGCCGGCGACCTGAACGATCAACTGCCCGAGGCGTTCGGAGGCCCGGAAATCCACGCTGCAAAGGCCCTCGTCGACGCCGACCACGATCACCAGCGTAAGCCGGGGCAGGTCGTGTCCCTTGGCCAGCATCTGGGTACCGATCAGGATGCGCGGACCGCTATCGGCCAGGCTGTTGAGTACGGCCTCGCGCGCATTGCGTCCGCGCGTTGTGTCGCGGTCCACGCGCACAATCGGGATCCCGTGGTAACGTCGTTGCAGCGCTTGTTCGATGCGCTCGGTTCCGATGCCTTGCGCGTGCAATGCGAGCGAACCGCACTCGGGGCAGGCATCCGGGACCTGCTGCTCACGTCCACAGTGATGGCAGCGCAGCCGTCGCGCGATTCGATGCCAGGTCAGTGCGCGTTCGCAGGCCGGACATTGCGCATTCCAGCCGCAGTCGTAACACAGCAGCACGGGCGCATAGCCGCGCCGATTCTTGAATACCAAGGCGGTTTCGCCATGACGCAGGCATGCGTCGAGCGCGGCAAGCGCCGGGGTCGCCAGACCATCCTTCAGATGCTGCCGCCGCAGGTCGACGATCTTGAGCGCCGGTGGGCGTGCGTCGCCGGCTCGTTTGCCAAGCCGCAGATGCCGATAGCGACCCGCCGCGGCATTGGCCAGGCTCTCCAGCGACGGGGTCGCCGACCCGAGCAGGACCGGAACCCCAAGCGCCTTGGCACGCATTACCGCGAGATCGCGTGCGTGGTAGCGAAAACCGTCCTGCTGTTTGTAAGACAGGTCGTGTTCTTCATCGACAACAAGCAGGCCAGGCTCGGGCAGTGGCACGAATGTGGCCGAACGCGTGCCGAGGATCACCCTGGCTTCGCCGCGGGCGGCCGCGAGCCAGGCACGCGCGCGCTCGGCATCGCCCAGGCCCGAATGCAGTGTGGTGATCTCGACGCCGAGGCGCTCGCCGAAGCGCCTGATCATCTGCGGTGTCAACGCGATCTCCGGCACCAGCGTCAGCGTCTGAAGGCCGCGCGCGAGACAATCGGCAATCAGCGCCAGATACACCTCGGTCTTGCCGCTGCCGGTCACGCCGT
>JBAVZT010000223.1:0-2479 GCA_049588955.1 Rhodanobacteraceae bacterium
GTCACCGACCGCCGCACCGAAAGCAGCGCCGATCAACGCGCCCAGTACGGCACCGGCGCCGGCGCTCGCGATCGGATCGACCCGGCGCGCATAAGACTGGCAGTCGGCGAGGTCGTATTCGTAGCGCTCGGGATCGTCGATGCTGCGGCGATCGACCAGCGGACGATAGCTGGCGCATCCGGCGACCGTGCAGACCGTGGCGACCAGGCAGGCGACGCGCTTCATCATGTCGGACTCCGAATTTTGCGACGGCAATCGTACGCCAACCCCACAGGAATCGCATGCGACTGCCGGCGCCGCCGGCGCACCACGACCCCACCACGCCTATCCGGCTCCCCCTTTGCACGGCGAAGGGTTCGACTCTCTTCCCTTACCGCGCGCGGTGAGAAGGTGCCCGAAGGGCGGATGAGAGGCAGCTTTGCCAGTTTGCGGGGCTGTCGCCCGTCGGCCTCTCCCTCCCGTCCTCCCCGCGCTGCGCGGAGCGAAAGGTTCAAGATGGCTGTCCGGCTTGCCCGCATGCGTCTTAATCCCGAAAATGGGTGACCAAGGGACGCGTCGTCCACAGAAATGGAGGTTGTCTTGAGCGAACTGGTCCTGTGGCTGGACAAATCGGGCATGTCCGATATCGACAAGGTGGGCGGCAAGAACGCCTCGCTCGGCGAGATGATCGGCCAGCTTGCCGACCTCGGCGTGTCGGTTCCGGGCGGCTTCGCGACCACGGCCGAAGCGTTTCGAAAGCACTTCCACGCTACGAAGCTCGATCAACGCATTCTCGCGCGCATGGACGGGCTCGACATCGACGACGTCGATGCGCTCGCCGCGGCCGGCCGGGAAATCCGCCGATGGATCGCGGAAGCCGAACTACCCAAGGACCTCGAGCAGAAAATTCGCAGCGCTTACGCCAAGCTGTGCAAAGAGGCCGCTGTGCTTGAACAGTGCGGCCAGGGAGGGCCGCTTGCTGATTCTGGCGATCGAGGACGATCGCAAAAATCACACGGCAACGGCGGTCCGGACGGTCAAAAACGCTGGCAGGAACCTGCGGTCGCCGTGCGCTCCTCGGCAACTGCCGAAGATCTCCCCGACGCCTCGTTCGCCGGCCAGCAGGAAACGTTCCTCAATGTCGTCGGCATCGACGATGTGCTGCACAAGGTCAAGGAAGTGTTCGCATCGCTGTACAACGATCGCGCGATCGCCTATCGCGTGCATCACGGTTTCAAGCACGAGGACGTGTTTCTGTCCGCCGGCGTGCAACTCATGGTGCGCTCGGACGTCGGTGCGGCGGGCGTGCTGTTCACCCTCGACACCGAATCGGGTTTTCGTGATGTGGTTTTCGTCACCGGCAGTTACGGGCTCGGCGAGATGGTCGTGCAGGGCGCCGTCAATCCGGACGAGTTCTATGTGTTCAAGCCGACTCTCAATGCCGGCAAGCCCGCGGTACTGCGTCGCAGCCTCGGCGCCAAGCAGCAGCGCATGGTTTATTCGGAGGACCCCGACGAGCGTGTACGCACCGAGGAAACGCCGACCGAATTGCGCAACCGGTTCTGCATCAGCGATACCGAGGTCGAGGAGCTTGCGCGCCAGGCACTGACGATCGAGAAGCACTACGGTCGTCCGATGGACATCGAGTGGGCCAAGGACGGCGTCACCGGCAGAATCTATATTGTGCAGGCGCGACCGGAAACCGTGAAATCACGCGGCCATGCGACCCAGCTCGAACGCTTCCATCTCAACGAGCGCGGCAAGGTGCTCGCGGAGGGGCGCTCGATCGGCCAGAAGATCGGCGCCGGCAAGGCGCGCGCGATCAAATCGCTCGAACAGATGAACCAGTTCCAGGAAGGCGACGTGCTGGTTGCCGACATGACCGATCCCGACTGGGAGCCGATCATGAAGCGCGCCGCGGCAATCGTCACCAATCGCGGCGGACGCACCTGTCATGCCGCGATCATCGCGCGCGAACTCGGCGTGCCGGCAGTCGTCGGAACGCACGACGGGCTCGATTCGATTCCCGACGGCGCCGAGGTCACGGTGTCCTGCGCCGAAGGCGACACCGGGCACATCTACGAGGGCAGGCTCGATTTCGATCGCGTCACCGCCGATCTCGGCGCGATGCCGGAAGCACCGCTCAAGATCATGATGAATGTCGCCAATCCCGAACGTGCCTTCGATTTCGGCATGCTGCCGAATGCGGGCATCGGTCTCGCACGCCTCGAGATGATCATCGCGAGCCACATCGGCGTACATCCGAAGGCGTTGCTCGAATACGAAACGCAGGACGCCGACATCAAGGCGAAGATCGATCAGCGCATGGCCGGTTATGCCGATCCGGTGTCGTTCTATGTCGAGCGCCTGACCGAGGGCATCGCGACGATCGCGGCGTCAGTGTTTCCGAAACCGGTGATCGTGCGTCTGTCCGATTTCAAGTCGAACGAATACGCGAACCTGATCGGCGGCGAGAAGTACGAACCGCATGAGGAAAACC
>JBAVZT010000224.1:0-1868 GCA_049588955.1 Rhodanobacteraceae bacterium
GCATTACCCGCCGCGAGCCGCGCCGCGATCCTCGAACACGCGGCCGACCTGCTCGAGGCGCGACGCGCCGAATTCATCGCGCTGTGCGTGCGCGAAGCCGGAAAAACCATCCCGGCCGCGATCTCCGAAGTGCGCGAAGCGGTCGACATGTGCCGTTACTACGCCGCGATGGCGCGCAAGCTGTTCGGCCAGCCGGAGAACCTGCCCGGCCCCACCGGCGAGACCAACCAGCTGTACCTGCGTGGCCGCGGCGTGTTCGTCTGCATCAGCCCGTGGAATTTCCCGCTTGCGATCTTCACCGGCCAGGTCGCTGCCGGCCTCGCGTCCGGCAACGCGGTGATCTCCAAACCGGCCGACCAGACCACCTTGATCGGCTGCGCGGCCGTGAAACTGCTGCACGAAGCCGGCGTTCCGAAAGACGTGCTGCAGTTCCTGCCGTGCAAGGGTTCGGAGCTCGGCAAAACCCTGCTGACGCGCAACGAGGTCGCCGGCGTCTGCTTCACCGGATCGACCGAAACCGCGTGGCAGATCAACCGCACGCTGGCCGCGCGCGACGCGCCGATCGCCGCGCTGATCGCCGAAACCGGCGGCCAGAACGCGCTGATCGCCGATTCCTCCGCGCTGCCCGAACAATTGGTCAAGGACGTGATGGCCAGCGCGTTCGATTCCGCCGGCCAGCGCTGCTCCGCCGCGCGCGTGCTGTACGTGCAGGATGACATCGCCGACAAGGTCATCGCGATGCTCAAGGGCGCCATGGACGAGCTGACCGTCGGCGACCCCGCGCTGCTGTCGACCGACGTCGGGCCGGTCATCGACGAGCCCTCGTGCCGGAGTCTCGAGGAACACGCCGAGCGCATGGACCGCGAGGCGAAGCTCATCAATATCGCCAAGCTCGCGCCCGGCAGTGAGCACGGCACGTTCTTCCTGCCGCGCGCGTACGAGATTCCGTCGATCAAGCTGCTCACGCGCGAAGTGTTCGGCCCCGCGCTGCATGTCGTTCGCTGGAAATCCGACGAACTCGACGAGGTCATCAACGCGATCAATGGCACCGGCTTCGGCCTCACCCTCGGCGTGCACAGCCGCATCGACGAGACCGTCGAACACATCGCGCGCCGCGCCAGGGTCGGCAACACCTACGTCAACCGCAACCAGATCGGTGCGGTCGTCGGCGTGCAGCCGTTTGGCGGCGAGAATCTGTCCGGCACGGGGCCGAAGGCCGGCGGGCCGCACTATCTGTTGCGGTTTGCGACGGAGCGGACGTTGACGATCAATACCACGGCCGCGGGGGGGAATGCATCGTTGTTGACGCTCAGCGAATAACGCCAAGATCAAGCCGCGCGGCCAAACAACTTTTTCGGATTCAGATTTAACTGCCAACAAGCTTGTCGTAGTCCGCATGGCTGCCGATCCAGAACCACACGACTCCGCCAGAACTCTCTACGCCAAGAGCCCTAAAATGCAGCCCAACGCGGACCGAATGGAACGGCCGACCTGCTTGAACTGCAGAGACGGGTGGCGTGAATTTGACTTGAGCAGTTGGAAGTTGCTGTCGGCGAGACGCCTGACGTGAGTTGGAAGTGCGTGATAGGCATTCCAGAAGTCAGGCGCGGCGAAATGCTTCACAGAGGCTTGGTCGTGCCCGCCGCATGCGCTTGAAGTGCGGCCTCGGCAAGGGCGTCGAGCTTGCCCGAGCCGGCATCCTGCTCCAGCTGCTGATCCCATGCATCGGCGTCAAACTGCGAGTACCAGGCGCAAAAACGCGCAAGCTCCTGCGGGGAGAGCTTGGCGAGTTGAAGTTCGATTTGTTCTACGGTGCCCATGATCCGAATTTTAACAGAAGCCGCGTGACCCATCGCACAGGACTGGAC
>JBAVZT010000225.1:0-2588 GCA_049588955.1 Rhodanobacteraceae bacterium
AACCCGGGTACGCATACCTTCGCATCAGCCAGTTCCAGGCCGGCACCGGCGCCGAATTGCGACGGCGCATCGAGCGGTTGCAAAAGGACAATCACGCCGCGCTCAAGGGTGCGGTGCTCGATCTGCGCAGCAATCCGGGCGGCCTGCTGACATCGGCGGTTGAAGTCAGCGACGAGTTGATCGACAAGGGCGTCATTGTCACAACCCGCGGTCGCCTCAAGGAGGCCGATCTGAGCTTCAGCGCGACGCCGGGCGATCTGCTCGATGGTGCCCCGATCGTCGCACTGGTCGACAATGGCACCGCCTCGGCGGCGGAGATCGTCGCCGGTGCGCTCAAGGACAATCACCGCGCGTTGCTGATGGGCCGGCGCACGTTCGGCAAGGGATCGGTGCAGACCGTTCTGCCGCTCGATGCCGAACACGCGATCAAGCTGACTACCGCGCGCTACTACACGCCGAGCGGCGTGTCGATCCAGGCCGAAGGCATCCAACCCGATATCGCACTGGCCGATCTGGCATTGACCCGGCGCGACGCAGCGCCGACGCCTATCGTGAGCGAACGCGATCTGCGCAATCACCTGAAGGGCAGCGACGAAAGCGAGCCCGGCCCTGCAGTCGAAATCGCATCTTCGTCCGATCGCGACGTGCAGCAGGACTATGCACTCAACGAAGCGTTGAATGTACTCAAGGGTCTGGCCTTGCGGCACAAACCCGCTGCGAAGGCGGTCTCTCCGCGGCAGGACGGATCAGGCAAGGGTTGAACGCCAATGCGCGGGCGTCAGAGAGTCACGGGTCGGCGCGCTCGCAATGGCCGTCCGGATGCGCCCGACGTCTTGAAATCGTGCGGGAAATGCTCGCCGTTTTCCCAACCCGGGATGGGCTTGTCCGGGGCCTTCCTGAAAGGAGGTCATCGTGATCGTTACCACAACCGAAGCCGTAGCGGGCCATCGGGTCGCGCGAACTGCGGGACAGGTGTTCGGGGTCGTGGTCCGCAGCCGCGGCATCGGCGGCAATGTCATGGCCGGACTGCGCTCCATCGTCGGCGGTGAAATTCACGAATACACGCAGATGCTCGAGGAGGCACGGCGCCACGCGATCGATCGCATGGTGGCCAATGCGACCGCCATGGGAGCCAACGCGGTCCTGATGATGCGCTTCGACTGCGCCGAAATCGGCGGCACGATGAGCGAGATCGTGGCCTACGGAACCGCCGTCGTGCTGGAACCGGCCGCATGAGGATGCCGGTCGATGTTGCGTAATGTGCTGCTTGGCGTCGGTGCGCTGCTGCTTTTCGGCGCGCTCTTCGTCGCCGTACTCGGACACTGGTCGGTGTTCCCGCATTTGCTGATCGGCGGATTGATCCTGACCGTCGGAATCGCATGGGAGCGCTGGCGCTACAAACCGACATCCGAGCAAGTCGATCCGCGCTGGACGGATACCGGCGAGCGTTTCACCGATCCCGGCAGCGGGGCGCTGGTCGCTGTCTACAGCGATCCTGTACGCGGGCAGCGCCACTACGTCAGGCTGGGCTGAGCCGTTGTCGCGAGTGCTCGGAAACGGGATGCACCGGCCGACGTGCCGGCCATCGAGGCCCTGTCGTCGACGCGTCGACCCTTCCACTCGGGCAGGAAGTCGAACAGACCGATCCGGTGCGGAGTACGACCTGGTCTTCGACGCCGGATTGACCACGGCACGGGCTGCCGTTCAAAACCCCGGCAAGGTGCTAAGTTCCGCCGGTGCGTGGTGGCGCGACCGGAAACGGCATGATCTTGTCGCCGCCGCTGCCGTCGCGGATCGCCAGCGCACCACGTTTTTCCACTTCCTCGATGCGGACGATCGCCTGCATCGGCAGGTGCAGCACGCGTGTATTCCGGAACTCCTCGCGTAAACGCTCCTCGGTCGGATCGATAACGCGTCCCTCGCCCGGTGTGTCGAACACGAGATCCCCGACTTCGGTGAATCCCCACAACGGGCTCGACGCGACGTGGCGTGCGTAGATTTCGTAGGTCTTGTCCTGCGAAAGAAAACTCACCTTGTAGAGTTTGCTCTTGCCCATGTTCGGATTGTCGCGTGATTGGGTTCGGCGGGAAAGGGCATAGCCGCGATTCCAGAGGCGGCCGTCGGACGGGCTTTAGCCGCGCAATCGTCGCGCCACCGCGCCTCTGGAAAGCAACGCGAACAGCAGGCCGATCAGGAAACCGGCAATATGCGTCCACCAGGCGACCGCGCCGAATGCCGGACCGACATAGGTGAACATCAGTTGCAGCAATATCCAGAAGCCGATCAGGAGCGGTGCCGGCACCCGCACGAATTCGAGAAATAGGCCGAGTGGCAGTACCAGGCCGAGACGGGCGCGCGGAAACAGTGCCAGATAGGCGCCGACGACGGCGGACACCGCGCCGCTCGAGCCCACGATCGGGGCGCTGGTTCCGGCCAACGTCAGTGCACCGACCAGATTGGCCAGCGCGCCACCGATCACGAACAACAGCAGGAAGCGACCAAAGCCCAGCGCGCGTTCCGCAGTCACGCCGAACACGATCAGAAATAGCAGATTGCCGGTCAGATGCAGCCAGTCGGCGTGAATGAAC
>JBAVZT010000226.1:0-2720 GCA_049588955.1 Rhodanobacteraceae bacterium
CGTACGTTTCCGGAAGGATGGCTGCCGGCGCTGAATGCGAGAAACCGGCCCCGACCCAACACGTTGAGCAGGGCCTCGGCGAGAATGCAGCGCGCCGAGTTACCGGTACACAGGAACAGCACTTGAAAGGGCGCACGATCCGATTTCGGGCTCATCGGTCGGTCCCGTTTGGGTGTGTCGGGGCGGATGGAAGGCGGCAGCGCACACGGGCGGTGTTCGCCGTGCCACCAGCGACCGTGGCGTTACCGGTGTCGGTGCGCAGGCGGGTGCGCGAATGGGTAATCGCGCTGTCGGCGAGGGCGGTGTTCAAGCGCGGGCTTTCCGGCCTGCGGACGCGGTGTTGCACGTCGTCACCGCATCCTTGCAGGCGCCGCCGGCAGGGTCGTCGGCGCAGCAATTTTCGGTGAGGTAACCGAGCAGCGCGTTCATCAGCGCGTAGTTGGCGTGGCAGATGATGCTACGCCCCCGGCGCTCGTCGTCGATCAATCCCGCATGGCGCAGGATGTTGAGATGGTTGTTGAGCGTGGCTCCGGGCAGCCCGGTTGCCGCGGCGATCGCGCCGACCGACAGCCCCTGCCTGCCTGCGCGTACCAGCACGCGGAAGACGTGCAGGCGATGCGACTGGCCGAGTGCCTTGAGCGCATTGAACGCGGAAGCATGTTTCATATTTCTAGAATATACGAAATATCGAACACGTCAAGCGAAGGCCCGCGGACGCCTTGCGGACATCGGCAAGTCTGTGCGGGCCGTCACGCATCGCGCCCACCCGCAACCGGTGGCTCCGGCGATCGCAACGACCTGCGATTACCCGCCTCCCGCCGAGCGCGCAACCGAAGCGGGTTCCGTCGGACCGCCCCGGCTCATCCCGCGTTGCTTGCCCGCAGACGATTCAGTGCCGGTTTGCACTGGCCTTTGCCATCACTTCGCGCAGCGTCTGCTCGCCGGCCTTCGCCTGCGCGTCGAGTTGGCCGAACACCGCGTATTGCGCGGGTGTCGGCTTGGCATAGGCGAGGTCGATATCGGCGGCGAGATAGGCCAGATGGCTGCGCAATTTCGTTTCGTGCAGCAGACTGCCTTCGCTCGAGTGGATGTCCATCTGCACCAGCGCGTTGATGGCGCTGGACAGTCCGTCAATGGCCTGTTGCGTCTGCGCTTCGCCCTTGCCGTGCTTGTCCAGGGTTGCCTTCAACCCATCGCGCACGTCGATGGCCTTGTTGATTGAGGTATCGAGCGTATCCAGGGAGTCGTGGATCTTGAGCTCGAGCGCCAGTCGTGCCGCGAGCGCATCCGCGGTCGGGTGCAGGCGCGGATCGAGTTCGATCTGGAAATCCTGCTGCGTCCGGTCTCCGCCGTAATCGAGCGAGACACGATACGCGCCGGGCGTCACCACCGGCCCTTCGACTTCATCGGGCAGACCACCCGCCGCTATCGGCGTGTAGAAACCCTTGACCTCGGTCGCATCGGGGTAACGCAGATCCCACTGGAAGTGGTTCATTCCGGGCTCGATTGCGGTGAGCTTTTCCAGTTGCTGCTGTTTTTTCTGTGCCGGTGTCTGGTCGCTTTCGTCGTTCTGTGCTTTCGTCGGCTTCTGCTTCAGGTGCAGGTCGAAGCTGCGCACAAGATGCCCTTGCGCGTCGGCGAAGCTGAGCTTGACCGGTGTCTTGCCGGAGTAGTCGTCGGGAATGCGGAAAAACACCGTGGCACCGAACGGCGGGTTCTTGCCGACGTCCTTGGGTTTGTTTTCCCCGCTCGGCTGGCCGTAGGAATGGGTCAGCCAGGCCGGTTGCGGGGCGAACAGTTGCGCGCGGTGCGCATCCGTTCCCGGATGTGCAGTCATTTGTTCGAGCAGAGCGAGATTGTCGAGCACCCAGAACGCGCGGCCGTGGGTGGCGGCTACCACGTCGCCCTGACGCGTATTGATCGCGATGTCGCGCACCTGCACGTGCGGAAGGTTGAGCGTGAGCGGCTGCCAGCTTGTGCCGCGATCGAGGCTCACGTAGACGCTGTTGCGCGTTCCGAGGAACAGCAGGTCCGCATCGGCCGGATCCTGGCGCACCGTGAACGCATATTGATCGTCCGGCAGCCCGTCGGTAATCCATGTCCAGTGCTTGCCGAAATCGGCGGTCTTGTACACGTAGGGCTTGAAGTCGTCCCACATGTAGCGGCGTGCGGTCAGATAGGCTGTGCCCTTGTCCGCATGCGAGGGCTCGATCGAGCTGATGCGCGAGCGCTCCGGCAATCCCGGCGGCGTCACGGCTTGCCAGTGGCCGCCGCCATCGGTGGTGACGTGCACTAGACCGTCGTCGGAGCCTGCCCAGAGGATGTCGCCGTCCAGCGGCGAGATCGCCAGTGCCGAAACCGAGGGATAGATCTCCGCACCCGACTGGTCGAGATCGACCGGACCGCCGGTCGGTACCTCGGTGGCGCGATCGTTGCGGGTGAGATCCGGGCTGATGCGCTGCCAGGTCTGGCCGTAATCGTCGCTTTTCATCACGTATTGCGATGCGACCAGCAACTGCTGCGGATTCACCGGCGAAAAAAGGATCGGATGCGTCCAGGCGAACCGGTATTCGAGTTCGCCCGACGAGGCGCCCTCCTGATAATTCGGCCACGGACTGACACTCTGGTACTGCTCGGCGGCACGGTCGTATTTGAGGAAGATGCTGTAGTAGCCGCTGCCATAGGTAATGTCCGGGTTGCCGGGCTGCGGTACCGTGAAC
>JBAVZT010000227.1:0-1789 GCA_049588955.1 Rhodanobacteraceae bacterium
ATGGCGGGCGCCGTGCTCGATCTCGTCGAACGCACCGGCCTGTTCCGTTCACCGCTCGCAACGGTTCGCAAGCGTGCCGCCGGCCTGCCGCGCTCGACCTGGGGCACGGCAATTGCACATTTCGGCATTGCCGTCTCGATGCTTGGCATCATCTGCGCCGGCACCTGGGGCACCGAACGCATCGTCGCACTCAAGCCGTCGCAGACGGTTTCGCTTTCCGGCTACGATCTGAGCTTTGACGGTCTCATCAACAGGCCGGGGCCGAACTACAGCGCATTGGTGGCGAAGTTCACGGTGCGCAGCGGCGGCACAACCGTCGGCGTTATGGAGCCGTCCAAGCGCAGCTTTGCCTCGCGTCAGACCACAACCAACGAGGCGGCGCTGATGGCGCGCGGGCCAAACCAGCTATACCTGTCGCTCGGCGACACCAACGCCGACGGCTCGATCGCCATCCGGCTCTACTACAAGCCGATGGTGATGCTGATCTGGCTCGGCGCCGTGGTGATGATGCTGGGCGGCGCACTGTCGCTGTCGGACCGGCGCCTGCGCGTCGGCGCGCCCAAGCCTGGAAAAAAGCCGGCGGCAAAATCCGCGCTGCAGCCGGCGGAGTAGGGCGCCATGCGCCGCCTCGCACTGATCGGTCTATTGTTCGCCTTGCTTGCGCCGTCCGCGGCCTACGCCGTTCATCCCGACGAAATACTTAAAGACCCGGTGCTGGAAGCGCGCGCGCGGCATTTGTCGGAAGAACTTCGCTGCATGGTCTGCCAAAACCAGTCGATCGACGATTCCGATGCTCCGCTTGCGCACGATCTGCGCGTGCTGGTGCGCCAACGGCTCGAAGCTGGCGACAGTGACAGCAAGGTGCTCAATTATCTGGTGGCGCGCTATGGCGAGTTCGTGCTGCTCAAGCCGCGCTTCGAACTGCACACGCTGTTGCTGTGGGGCCTGCCGCCGGCGGCGCTGGTGGCCGGTATGATTGCATTGTTTGTGGTGGCGCGCCGGCGCAAGGCTGTGACCCTGCAAGCCGAGGCGCTGACTGCGGCAGAGCAGCGCAGGCTTGCGACTTTGGTCGAGCCCGGCGGCGACTGAGATTCAGTCAATCTGTTGATTTTCAAGCGAAATTCGTTATCCCCACCTTACAAAAGTTTAATCCCTCCGACAGGTCGCTGTAAGGCTCATCCGTCCATCTTCAGGTTCGAAACGGCGTGCAACCGCGCCCCCGAATCGAGATGGAGATTTCGTGATGAACCCGAGCGACATTCCCGCTCCTACTCCCCCGAAGAAATCGCGTGTGCTTTCAGCCCGCCGCATCATTTTGCTCGCGACCACGATCGTTGGTCTCGGCGCCGCGGCTTTCGTAATTGCTCCCGACATCAACTTGTCGGCAAGCTATCCAGCCGCGCTGGCACAGAACCTGAGCGAGCAGGCGCATAAGTTGCCGGCGCCGACCGGCTTTGCCGACATCGTCGAGAAGGTCAATCCGGCCGTAATGTCGGTCCGCGTCAGGGTCGACGGCGGAGCGGCCACCACCGGCCTCGCCAGCCGCGATATTCCGCCTGGCTTGCGCGAATTCTTCCGCCGCTTCGGCATGCCCGATATGCAGAACGGTCCGCAACTGCCGCAGGGTCACGGTCACAACGTGATCACCGGGCAGGGTTCCGGCTTCTTTATCAGTGCCGACGGCTATGCGGTGACCAATAACCACGTGGTCGACAAGGCCGAGAGCGTTCAGGTCACCACTGACGATGGCAAGGTCCACAAGGCTAAGGTCATCGGCACCGATCCGCGC
>JBAVZT010000228.1:0-4559 GCA_049588955.1 Rhodanobacteraceae bacterium
GTGGGGCGCAAATACGAGAATCAGGGCATCGCGAAAGACGGCGCGAAGATGGTGACTGCGGTGGCGTGCGCGAGGGTGCCGAAGTTCACCGTGGTCATCGGCGGTTCGTTCGGCGCCGGCAATTACGCGATGTGCGGACGCGGCTACCAGCCGCGGTTTCTCTGGATGTGGCCGAATGCACGCATTTCCGTGATGGGCGGCGAGCAGGCGGCGAGCGTCCTCGCGACCGTCAAGCGCGATGGTTACGAGGCCGCAGGGAAATCCTGGTCGGCCGAAGACGAGGAATCCTTCAAGGCGCCGATCCGCGAGCAGTACGAGCGCCAAGGCCACCCCTACTACGCGACAGCGCGCCTGTGGGATGACGGCGTGATCGATCCGGTCGACACGCGCCGTGTGCTCGGCCTTGCCATTTCGGCCACGCTGAACGCCCCGATCGAACCGGCGCGCTACGGCGTCTTGCGCATGTAGGACGATTGATTTGATCCCTCCGCTGGTTCGGGTGTATGTTCTATCTACGAAGTCTTTCGGAGATCGAGCATGCATACGAAAGGTCTTGCGACGCGCGGCTTGGCGTGTGTGTTGTTGGCGACCAGTGCGCCGGTGTTCGCGCAGCAGTACATCAACCCCCAGGACCTCGGATATACGGGGCCGGTAGCCGAAGCCCGGCCCGGACCGCGCTATTTCCAGCAGGGCGTCGACGCATTCAAGAAGGGAGATCCGGCTTTCGCGATCGAGATGTATCGGGTCGCTGCCTCCTGGGGCTACAAGAAGGCCGAATACAATCTCGGCGTGATGTACGCGAAGGGTCAAGGCGTTCCGGTGGATTTGCCGCGCGCGATGGCATGGATGGCACTCGCGGCGGAGCGCGGGGACAACAATCACTTCACCGCCGCCCGCAACGCCATCGGACTTTCCCTGACGGACGATCAGCTCGCCCGCGCCAACGTGATTTTGCGCGTGCTCACTCCGACCTACGCCGACGCGGTCGCGTTGACCCGCGCCAAGGCGCGCTGGAGGGACGAGCGGCGATCTGCGACCGGCTCGAAGGTCGGTTTCGTCGGCAACCTGGTCGTGGGTGCGCACGCTGGAGTCGGATCCGGTCAGCCCATAGGATCCAGTAACGGGGATGCGCCCCCGCCTACCGACAGCCAGGGCCGCAGCACAGGGGCATCCGTCGGAGTGACCGCTTTCCAATTGACCGGCGGAAGGCAGATGGAGGGCTCGCTCGCCTATCGCCAGTTGTGGGAAAGCGACAATCCCTACGATCCGAAATTCAACCTCGGAACGGGCACCGCGACCGTCGGACCCTTGATAACCGGGCGTGATGCGGAAAAAGCCGATGTAGACGCACCATCGAACAAATCCGGCAAGCACGAAGAAACCTCGGACAAGCCGGACACCCGGCACGACGACGGGTGATCGCACAGCCGGGGCCCACACCGCGGATTCCGCGAACGCAGCGCGTACATGAGATTGCGAAAAAATCGTTACGCGACGAGACGTTCAACCGCTTTTGACGATTGCATCACAGGTATGTTTCGCAAGTGTCGTGCTACGCTTGAAAACCCCTGACGTGGAGCGCGCGAACATGGCCATCTTCAATCAACACACCGCAACCAAGAAGGAATCGACGGCGTTTTCGCCCGATCCGCTCCTGCCCGAACCCGTCCAGGACAAGAGTCCACCCGTCGAACACAAGCCCGCCGCCAGTCCCCAGCGCTGGAACAGCGAACGCGGCGAGGCCAAGGAATCGCTGATCGCGGCCGACATCACGATCGAGGGCAAGATCGAGGGCTCGGGCCATGTGCGCATCGCAGGCAAGTTCAAGGGCGATGTCAATGTGCAGGGTGACCTGACCATCGAGAAGGATGCGAAATTGAACGGCAGCGTGCGTGCGCAGAAGGTTGCGATTGCCGGCGAACTGGAAGGCAATATCGATGCGGCGGCACAGGTTGACCTGCAGCAATCCGGCGTGCTGATCGGCGATCTGAAGGCGGGTTCGCTGACCGTGGCAGCCGGCTCGCGCATGCGTGGTCAGGCCGAGTTCGGCTGGGACAACGAGGACGCGCCGCCGAAGCGCAATGGCAGGAACGGTTCGGAGAACGGCGCCGCGTCATGAGTCAGGGCGCGCGACCCGGCAACGCGGGCGCGACACGCATCTGCCCGCATTGCAAGGCCACCATACTGGACAGCGCAAGCGTCTGCCCGGCGTGCCGTCACCATCTGAAGTTTGACCCGGTCGCACGCGCACGCGCAAAGCGAACCACATCGGCGTTGCGAGTCGAAGGGACGCTGCGGCATCCATCCACCGGCGACGCGTGGGAGTATTCGATGGTGTTGTCGATTCGCAACGATCAAGGCGAGGAGATCGATCGCAAGCTGGTCGGTGTCGGCGCAATGCACCCGGGCGAGCAGCGCACGTTCACGCTGACCGTCGAGATCTGTGCCGGAGACGATGCGGAAACCACGCGTCACGGAACACGTCCGCACTGACCGGTTGCCCTCGCGTCCAGACGCATGATTATTGACTCCGGTTCGACCTGCAGCGCAGTATCGGCTTGCACCGTAGCCAGCGAAGGGGTTTGCGCCATGAACACGCGCCATGTCGTCATGTTCAGCCTGATTTGCACGCTGTTGTCATTCACGTTGTGCGGTCTGGCGCAGGAAGGGCTTGGACTCGGCTCCATGTCGCCCGGCAAGGTCTACGACTCGGATGCGAACGCGGACCGCCCGTTTCCCGGTTTCCGGTCACCGGAAGACGACGCCCGACCGGGCCAGCGCTTTTTCCACAAGGCGTCGGTGGCGTACAACAAGGGGCGCTACCAGTTTGCGATCGACATGTATCGCGTGTCGGCTTCCTGGGCGTACAGTCCGTCGGCCTACAACCTCGGGTTGATGTACTCCGAAGGCGACGCGATCCCCGTGGATCTTCCGCGTGCCATGGCGTGGATGACGCTCGCCGCGCAGGGTGGCGATGCAGCCTATGTGCATGCGCGCGAGCGGATCGGCGCCATGCTTTCCGTCGAGCAACTCGCGCAAGCCGAGTCGATTTTCCACGAGCTGGAACCGGACTTCGGCATCAAGGTCACGTCGCATCGAGCCAGGACGCGCTGGCTCGAGGTACGTCGATCCGCGACCGGCTCGCATGCGGGTTTCGTCGGTACTCTCGTAGTCGGCTCGAACCATAACTGGAACCAGAACGGTTACATGAGCAAGATCGCCGAGGATTTGATGACGGACACGCGAACGGAAGGATCCGTTGCGTACCGGCAATTGTGGCTGAGTGACAATCCGTACGATCCGAAATTCCTGCAGCCGACCGGTACCGCGACCGTCGGTCCGTTGATCCTGCTCGATGCGAAAGATGCGACACCGTCCGACAAACCGGACGGTCCGCGCAACTATTGAGGGAGCATTCGCGAGATCCCTCGTTTGTTCGCTGGAAAAAAACGGAGGGTTCAACATGATCAGGCGCATGCCACTTCCCATGTATGCCCTTTGCGCCCTGCCCTTGTGCGGTGCCGGCCCGGCGTTGGCACAGGTCGACGCGGTCGGACCGGGTGGGTCGTCCCTCAGCACGACTTATGGCTCCTCGGTCGACGATCGACCGTCCGGATTCAGCGGCCCGGAAGACAATGCGCGGCCCGGCGAGAGTTTTTTCCATCGGGGCGTCGAGGCATTCCGCGACCAGCAGTACGCGTTCGCGATCGAGATGTACCAGGTAGCCGCTTCGTGGGCCTACAAACCGGCCGAATACAATCTCGGCGTCATCTACGCCAAGGGTCAGGGCGTGCCGGCGGATCTGCCGCGCGCGATGGCATGGATGACGCTTGCGGCCGAGCGCGGATCGCGGCGCTACAAGCACGCACGCGAAGCGGTGCGCCAGTCGCTGACCTCCGACCAGCTGGCGCAAGCCGAGGCGATCAAGCGCGAACTCGAACCCAAATTCGGGGATGCGGTTGCGCTGGCCCGCGCCAAGAACCGCTGGCGTGAAACGCGCGCGGCGGCGACCGGCTCGCATCTGGGTTTCGTCGGCAATCTGCAAGTCGGTGCGAACGATCCCGTGGGATCGAGCCAGAAGACCCCTGACCAGGGCGCCGGGAGCATCGGATCCGTTGCCACGACTGCGTCGAATCTGACCGGCGGCAAGCAGATCGACGGGTCGGTAGCCTACCGGCGGCTGCGCGAGACCGACAACCCGTACGATCCGCGATTCGCGCCGGTGACCGGCACGGCCACGGTCGGCCCGATCAGCGCGGATGAGAGCGACGCCGACAAGGCTGCGAAACCCGCCAAGCCCGCAAAAAAGGACGACGACGGTTCGGACAGTGCTTCGCACGAGTGACCCGCACCGGCGGGTACTGCGCCGTGAAAATCGCGGGATGTGCAATGGCCGCATCCCGGCTTGTTCCTGTGTCGGCCGACAAGTCGTCCTGGTCTCCCGGCTCAACCGTGCGAACGGCATGCTGGCGGAGCCGTAACCATCCATCCTGGTTGCCCGGTCGCTGATCTGCTTGCGGCCGTCACAAGCCCAACACCGGTTCCGGCAACGGCACGGT
>JBAVZT010000229.1:0-4534 GCA_049588955.1 Rhodanobacteraceae bacterium
CCGGTCGGCGAATCGAATACCGGCGCGAGGCGCCTGCCGAGATCCTCGGCCTTGTGCAGCAGTCGCGCATCGCCGGTCAACTGGTATCCGGACAGCAGGCCGCCGAGCAGCCGAATCGTGACCTCGAAGTTCTTGACGCTGATGTCCTGGTCGAAATCGAGTGTGGCCGCAATCAGTTCCCGGTCGGCATCGGCTTCTTTGGTGAGTCCCATCAGCACCAGCGTGTCGAGCGCATCGACCGGCGTCATGAGCAGCGACTTCCCGTACCAGTCATGCGGTTTCCGGCTCAGTGGGCGCAGATCATCGTGGCCCCACGCGTAACGCTTGTAATTGTTCCAGGCGTGCAGGAATTCAGTCCTGACGCGTGCCGCCATCGCGACCGAATCGACCGGGGCAGCGCCTTTCTCGGGCACGGCACCGTCGCTCCCCGTCGCTGCGCTTGGTCGCGCAGGCTCCTGGATGGTCACGGCGTCCGGCGGAAACGACGGCGGCGCCGCATCGGCGCCGGCACCCCAGTTCCTGTCCGGTTTGCCCGCAAGCGTGTAGTGCAGCGTCCCGCCATGTTGCGCGAACGCGGCATCCAGCCACGGCCGCGAATGGACGTCGCCGTTCAACGTCAGCGCGTGCACATACGGCACCTCGGTCGCGGCGCCGGGAGCCTCGATGATCGCGTCGCCGCCCGTTCGATGCACGATCGCTTTCGCGAACAGCGGGCTAGCGAGCACGAGTTCGGCGCGCCCCGGGATCATCGGATACATGCCGAGCGACGCCCATACGTACCAGGACGACATTTCGCCCAGGTCGTCGTTGCCCGGAATGCCGTCCGGCGCATTCTTCCACAGCGTGTCGACCACGATGCGCACGGCCTTCTGCGTCTTCCACGGCTGACCTGCGTAATCGTAGAGCCACGGCGAAGCGATGGAGGGCTCGTTGTCGAGTTCGGCATGCAGCGGTCCATCGCCGCTCAGCGCCCAGCTTCCATCGGCTTTGTGGAAAAACGCATCGAGCCGCGCCGTCGCTTTCGCGCGACCGCCGAGTGCGTCGAACAGACCCTGCACATCGAACGGTATCATCCACAGGTACTGTGCGGCGCTGCCTTCGACGAAACCGTCTTCGGTCGACGGCGTGAATGCGGGCCAGCTCCCATCGACGTTGCGATTCTGAATGTAGCCGCCTGCGGGCGTCGCTTCGGGATTGAACAGGTTGCGCCAGTACCCGGCACGTTCGAGAAACCGCGCGCGGCCATCATGGTCGCCGACGCGACGCGCGAGTTCGGACAACGCGAAATCGGCGCCGGCCGATTCCAGGGTCTCGGCAGCACCGCCCCAGGAATTGGACTTTGCCGCAATGTAGTGCAGTTTCAGCCACTGATCGAGCGACGGGCGCTGACCGACGCACTCGACCTCGCAACCGACATGACTCAAATCGTGCGCAGTCGGCACCGTCGCTGCCTTGACCAGCGAGGCGTACGCGCCGCGCAGGTCGAAATCGCGGCCTCCGAACGCCACGATCGCGGCCAGCGCCGGTGCGGCCGGATCGCCGTTCATGACATGGGTACCGCCCGAATTGTGCGTCCAGCGATCCCACTCGCCGTGGTTCTGCCTGGCCTGGTTGAACAGCGATTGCGCGATATCGCTGCCGCGCCCGGGCATCAGCCAGGTCAGCAATTGCAGTTGCGAGCGATAGATATCCCAGCCGGAAAAGTTGGCGTACTGGATGGTTTGCCGGTCTTCGACGCGACGGATTTTCTGATCGAAACCGCGGTATTGCCCATTGACGTCGCTGTACACGGTCGGCTGCAACAGCGCGTGATAGAGCGCGGTGTAAAACGTCGTGCGCTGATCGCCCGTGCCGCCTTCGATCGCGATGCGCCCTAACGCGTCGTTCCATGCGTCGAGTGCTCGCGCGCGAACCTTGTCGAGCGAGGTGCCCAATGGAATCTCCGCCGCGAGATTGGAGCGCGCATTGGCAACACTCACATACGAAATTCCGACGCGCACATCGACGGTTGCTCCCTCGGCGGCGTCGAAACCGACCCACGCACCCGCACCTTGGCCGGGTGGCGGGAACCCCTCGTCGCCATAGCCGGTGCCACCAGTCGCCGAAGCGGATCCGACCCGGACGCCGGCGTCGTGCCAGGTGCCGATGCGCGCAAACGGCTGGTCGAATTCGGCGACGAAGTACAGGGTGTAGTAGCTGCGCTGTCCGGCCGGAGCGAGATAACCACAGAAATTGCCGCTGGTGACCGACCCCGTGATCGCGTGCCCGGCCTTGTCGACACGGACGTCGGCAGCGCTGCTGCCGACTTCCGAGTCGGACACACGCACCAGCAGATTGGCCGGCTTGCCGGCCGGAAACGCGAAACGCGCCGTGCCGCTGCGCAGCGCGGCGGAGAGTTCGACGCCAACGCCATTGGCCAGAGCGACGCGGTAGTCGCCGGCGATCGCATGTTCGTCGGCATGGCTGAAGTCGCTCGCGTAATGGCTGTCGTCGTTGTCTGCCGCAGGCGATGTCGTGATCGGAACCGTCACCGGCATGAACGGAATATCGCCGCTCGCACCGCGGCAACCGGTTCCCGAAAGATGGGTCAGGCTGAATCCGCGGATGCGCGTCGCGTCGTACTGGTAGCCGCCGGGTGCGGCGACGTGCGTGTGCTGGCCCTTGGTGTTCTCGGGGCTCCATTGCAGCATGCCGAACGGCAGCGTCGCGCCCGGAAACGTGTTGCCGCCATGAGCGCTGCCGATCAGCGGATTGACCGCAGCGGCGGGCGATGCAGCCGATGCCATCGCAGGCACCGCGAAGGCCATCAGTATCGACGCAAGTAACAGGCCGGCAAGTCCAGGTGCTGCTTCAATACGAATCATGCGCGCGATCTCGCGATTCACCCATCAAGTTCAGCACCTCATAGCAGGCGCCCATCGTATGGTAATCGGTCTTTCCGGCCGGGCTCTTTTCATCGCTGTACTTGCGGTTCCTGCGATCGAGGATGCGATACCACGCACCAAACTCGTGGTCGACAAAATGCTCCCAGGCGTATTTCCAGATGCGCCGATACCATTCCCGGTATTCCGGCGCGCCGGTGCGCTCGGCGAGCAACGCCGCAGCCGCAAGCGACTCGGCCTGCACCCAGAAATACTTGTCGGTGTCGCACACCGATCCGTCGGGCGCGAAGCCGTAGCAAAGCCCACCGTCCTCGTCATCCCACGCGCGCGCCACCGCCGTGTCGAACAGGTGGCGCGCGGTCGGGATCAGCCAGTCGGCGTCGATGTGGCGATCGAGGATCATCAGCAGCTTGGCCCACTCGGACTGGTGACCGGGCTGGAAGCCCCATGGCCGAAACAGGTGTTTCGGATCGTCGCGGTGGTAATTCCAGTCGACATTCCAGTTCCTGTCGTAGTGTTCCCAGACCAGACCGTCGGCCTTCGCCGCCTGCCGCCGCGTCATGTGATCGGCCAGCATCCATGCGCGATCGAGATAGCGCGGGTCGGCGCTGGCGTCGAATGCAGCCAGCATCGCCTCGCACATGTGCATGTTCGCGTTCTGGCCGCGATAGTCCGAGAAGCGCCAGGCGGCATCGGCTTCGTCGCGATAGAGGCCGGCTTCGGCATCCCAGAAATGTCGTTCGAGCAAATCCCGGGTTTCGCCCATCCACCCGGCAGCTTCGTCGATTCCCGCCTTGGTTGCGCTCGCATAGGCGAGCAACACGAACGCCACGCCATAGGCATGGTTGGTGCGGTCGTCGGGCTTGCCGTCGTTGATCGTCCAGGCATAACCGCCGCTCGCTTCATCACGGTGGACATCGCGCAAATAGGCAAGTCCGTGGCGTGCCGCATCGAGATACGCGGTATCGCCGAACGCACGCGCGGCCCACGCGTACTGGACGACGAAACGCGTGCTGCTGACCAGATGACGGTGGCTGCGATCGTAGATGGTTCCGTCGTCGCGAAAGTAGTGGAAGAAGCCGCCGGCCGGGTCGATACAGCGCGGGTGGTAGAACGCCAGCGTCGCGCGGATGTGTTCCCGCAAGAACCCGGGCGAGCGGAAATCCGGTGCGCGGAAAGCGGTTGTGTCGCTCAACGGTATTTCTCCAGGAACGATACGACGGCCGAACGCTCGGGCATTGCAGCAAACGATCCGGCACGCAGAACCGCGAGCGCGCCGCAGGCCGCGGCAAAGCGCAGCAAGGTGTCGCGGCGCATGGCATCGGACCACAGGGCATCGAGCGTACCCGGATTGACGGCCGACTTGATCAATCCGTGCAGCACGCCACCGACGAAAGCGTCTCCGGCACCCGTGCTGTCGACTGCGTGCACGCGATAGGCAGGCATGCTGCCCGAAACATCACGAGTGAACCAGCGAATCGGCGCGCTGCCGTCGGTCACGATCACAAGCCGTGTCGAACCCGGCCAGAGCCGCTCGAACATCGCTTTCTCGCCACCCGCCGACGCCACCAGGAATGCGAATTCGTCCGCACTGAGCTTGACCATGTCGGCGAGCTCCAAAGCCGCCCACACGCGCGGCGCGGGATCCGCGT
>JBAVZT010000230.1:0-1593 GCA_049588955.1 Rhodanobacteraceae bacterium
CGCGCGCGGCGTCTCCATGGCGTCCCGGCAAGCCAAACCCCGTCGGAAGCCCGGCGACATCGAGATTGTCCTTGACCGCAACAGGCAGTCCGTCCAGGCGTCCGACGACGCAACCCTCGCGCCGGCGCGCATCGCTCACCCGCGCGGCGGCCAACGCGCCTTCGTCAAGCATCGTGTAGGCATTCAGACGCGCGTTCCCGCGTGCAATGGCTGCCTGGTAGGCCGTGGTCAGATGCGCGCTGTCGATGCGTCCGGCAGCAAGCCAGTGCAGCAGGTGACAGGCACTGGCGCCGCGCAATTCCTTCTCGGTGGGTGCGTCTGCTAACGTGAGCGTCATCGTTTCTGCGCCGGATGAATCGAACAATTATGCCGCAAGCTCCCACCGCAGCCGGCGCTGGCATCAATGGCAGTCCGATCAAGAACCCGAGTCCGGCACGATCGCGTTACCGCGAGGTGGCCGACAGTCTGCGCGAGCAGATTCGGCGTGGCGAGCACCCGGTTGGATGTTTTCTGCCGAGCGAAGCCGAACTCGGACTGCGTTTCGGCGCCAGTCGCTGGACCGTACGCGAAGCCTTGCGGCTGCTCGATGAAGCCGGCCTCATCGCACGGCGCCGCGGCGCGGGCAACGTGGTGCGCAGCGCCGAAGTGCATGTGCATTTCGGCCAGGCGCTGCATTCGATCGACGATCTGATGCAGTACACGGAGGAGAGCGATTTCCGCTTGCTGCATACCGACCGACTGAAGGCGGATCAGCTCCTGGCCGGCTGGTTGCAGTCGCGGGTCGGCGCCGAATGCATCCTGTTGCATGGCGTTCGCCACGGGCGGCGATCGCGCCAGATCATCGCCTGTACCGATATCTATCGGCGCGCGAGCTGGCGCGGCCTGCCGACCGGCTACGCGCGCCAGGAGGAAGCGGTGCGCGCCCTGCTCGAAGATCAGTTTCTGGCGCGCATCGGGCGCATCGAACAGACCCTGTCGGCGCTGGCAATGCCGGTTGACGCGGCACGCGAACTTGGCGTGAGCGCAGGCTCTCCGGCACTGCGCGCCGTACGTCGCTACTTCGACAACAGGGGACGCCTGATGCTGGTGGTCGTCGCTCTGCATGCCGGCGAAGGCTTCAGCTATTCGATGCATTACGAGCGCAGTGATATCGCGCGACGGGAGCCCCCGATCGTCTCCGCTGACCCCTGACCATTCGCGCGAATTGCCGCGCCGGCTGCTAAACCGGACAATCGGACCCATGCACCCCGGCAGGAGCCGTCGATGAGCGAACGCGAAACCATGCACTATGACGTCGTGACCGTCGGCGCGGGTCCGGCCGGGCTCGCGTTTGCGATACGGCTCAAGCAGCTGCGTCCCGAGATCACGGTCTGCGTCATCGAGAAGGCCTCGACGATCGGCGCGCAGATCCTGTCGGGCGCCGTGATCGAGCCCGAACCGCTCAATGCGCTGCTGCCCGAATGGGGCGCCAACCCTCCGCCGATCTGCGTTGCCGCGGCGACAGACGAGTTCTGGTGGCTGCGCGATCATGCGCGCGCGATGAAGCTGCCGACGCCGCCGCAGATGCACAACCGCGGCAACTTCATCGTCAGC
>JBAVZT010000231.1:0-6668 GCA_049588955.1 Rhodanobacteraceae bacterium
TGGTCCACTCGAATTCGGCCAGTTCCGCAAGCAAGGGTTGATCGGGAACGCGCGCTCGGAGGAAATCGGCGAAATCGCGGCCGAACCAGCGGACCGATGGCAGCGACGAAGGGTGCGCGCCGATATAGACGCGCGCATGGATGGCGAACGCCTCGTTGCCAAGCCACGCGAGGACACCGCTGAAATCGTTTTCGAGCACTTCGGTCAGGCGCAGCTGGTAGGCTTCGGAATAGACGTGCAGTCGATCCACCGCCGGAATATCGCGGGCGCCATCGATCCACGGCGTGACGGTGGGATCGCCGTGCAGGACATGGCCCTGCATTTGCCGCTGGAGAGAGGCCAGATTCGGAGCGGCGGGCATTCAGGCGGCCTCGCGTACGTCTCCGGCAACCGCGCGCGCCTGATCGAGCTCGGCAACGAGTTCGGCGAGTGGCGGGATGTCGGCATCGCGTTCGATCATGGTCGACACGTTGCCAAAACGCCGCAGTGCCTGCGCATACAGATCCCAGACCGGATCAGGTATCGCATGGTCGTGGGTGTCGATCAGCAACTGGTGCTGATGGCTGTGTCCGGCCAGGTGGAACTGCCAGACCCGTTCGACCGGTACGCCACGCAAATAATCGATCGGTGAAAACCCGTGATTCTGCGCACTGACATGGATATTGTTGATATCGAGCAGAATCAGGCAGTCGGCTTCTTCGGCTATGGCCGAGAGAAACTGCCATTCATCAAGGGTCGAATGGGTATAGGTCAGATAGCTCGATACGTTTTCGAGCAGGATGCGGCAGCCGAGAAAGTCCTGGACATCGCGTACGCGACGCGCGATATGACGCACGGCTTCATCGGTTTGCGGCAACGGCATCAGATCGTGCAGATTGCGGCCGTCGATGCCGGTCCAGCACAGATGGTCGGATATCCAGCGCGGTTTGGTGCGACGCGCCAACGCCTTGAGTTGCGCCAGATAGTCCCGATCGAGCGGATCGCTGCCGCCGATGGACAGCGAAACACCATGCATCACAACGGGATAGCGCTCGACAATGCGATCAAGATAGTAGAGCGGCTTGCCACCACCAACGAGGTAGTTTTCGCTGAGCAGTTCGAACCAGTCGACGTCGGATTCGCCATCGACGATGTCGCGGTAATGCTCCGGCCGCAACCCCAGGCCGAAACCAAGTTCGGGTCGCTTGTTATCAGTACTCATTGCGTCGGCCGGAAACAACGGAGCGATCACGGGATCGCTCCGTTGCAACGGAAAGGCGCAAGCAGTTACTCGCCGCCGCCCATATGGTCTTCGGCTTTCATGTGACCACCGGCCTTGGCGCATTCGTCCTTGGTCATCATCGCCATGCCCTGTCCCTTGCATGCATTCTGACCCTTGCAGGAGCTGTTGGCGGTCTTGCACGCGCTCTGGCCCTTGCAGGCGTTGCCGCCGATACATTCACCCTTGCCGTCACTGCCGCTGCCAGCCGTGGCCATGATCGGGGCAGCTGCGAACATCGCCGCCGCGGCAATCGCCAAGACCGGTCCACTGAGTTTGATCTTCATAGGTTGAATCCTCGCATGCGTGGTTGAAAACGGGATTGCGCATCGTGCCGGGGTCGTAGAGATCACGACAGACGCACAATGCGGATGATACAACGCCGGGACCGCACCATCGATCGGTTCGACCGCGCGATTACGGGCCCGTTCATAAGGAAACGTTCACGCGCGGGAATCTTTCAGCGAGCGGCAGGTGGCCCCGCGCTGCCGCTCAGCCTGTGCGGCCGGTAGAATAACGCTCATGAGCCGACAAACCGATGTGTTGGTGCTGGGCGGCGGCGTTATCGGCCTGATCTGTGCCCACTACCTGCTGGCGTCGGGGCGCGGCGTCACCGTCCTCGATCAGGGGACTGTCGGGTCCGGCGCCTCACACGGAAACTGCGGGACGTTGACCCCCAGCCACGCACCGCCACTGGCGATGCCGGGGGTCATTGCCAACGCGTTGGCCTGCGTGTTCAAGGGTGACGCGCCGTTGCGCATCCGACCGCGGCTCGATCCCGCGTTGATGCGCTGGCTGTGGCGTTTTGCACGGCACTGCAACTGGCCGGATTTCCAACGCGCGACGGTCGCCAGATTCCCGCTGCTGGCACACTCGCGCAGGTTGATCGAGCAACTGATCCGGGACGAGCAACTTGACTGCGAATTCGAGCCGACCGGCACCCTCTACGTGTTTCGGGATGCGCGTGCGTTCGAGCGCTCTCGCTGGTTGCCCCAAATTCTCGGCGAAATCGACTTGCCGATAGAATCGCTCGACGGCGCTGGTGCGATCGCGCTCGAGCCGACATTGAAGGAGGAAATCGTCGGCGGTTATTTCAATCCACGCGACGCCCATCTGCGACCGGATCGCTACGTCGATGAACTCGCCCGGATGGTGCGAGCCAAAGGGGGCGTGATCGAGGAAAACACGCGCATCGAAGTGATCGAGCGGCGCGCGGGCCGGGTCGCACGCATCGGCACGTCGCACGGTGACTTTGCCGGACGCGATGTGGTGCTCGCGCTCGGTTCATGGTCGCCGCGCTTTGCTCGCATGCTCGGATTGCGTCTGCCGATCCAGCCCGGCAAGGGCTATTCGATAACCTATACGCGACCTTCGCGGTGCCCGCGCATCCCGCTCGTGCTGAAGGAGGCGAGCGTGTGTGTGACCGCCTGGCAATCGGGTTATCGCCTTGGCAGCACGATGGAGTTCGCCGGTTACGATGGGAGTCTGAATCGCACGCGTCTGGACGCGCTGAAACGTGGCGCAGCGGCGTATCTGCAAGAACCTGAGGGCGCCGAGGTGATCGAGGAATGGTACGGTTGGCGACCGATGACTCCCGACGATCTGCCCATGATAGGGCGAGCGCCGGGCATCGAGAATCTGATCCTCGCGACCGGCCATGGCATGCTTGGAATCAGCATGTCGGCAATGACCGGTGTGCTGGTCAGCGAAATCGCGAATGATCGCGAGCCTTCCCTCGATATCCGCGCATACGATGCGGCGCGCTTTGTTTGACCCCGATGTTCGAACGAGGGAGATGAAAATGCGTCTTTTGACCTGCGGGTGCGCAGCGCTGCTTGCGATGGTACTCGCGGCTGACGCTCTGGCAAGCGACAAGCAGACCGGTGGGGAGCCGGTGCAATTCCAGTGGGGTGTCGGCATTCCCATGCGTGACGGCGTAAAACTCGACGCCACCTTGTATCGTCCGCGCGGACAAAAGCAGCCGTTGCCGTGCGTGTTCACGCTGACCCCGTACATTTCCGCGAATTATCACGATCGTGCGATGTATTTCGCTTCGCACGGCTACGTTTTCCTGACCGTGGACGTGCGTGGGCGCGGCAATTCGGAAGGGGAATTCACGCCGCTGCTGCAGGAGGCGAAGGACGGCCACGATGTCGTCGAATGGCTGGCCACACAGAGTTGGTGCAATGGCAAGGTGAGCATGTGGGGCGGGTCTTATGCCGGATACGATCAGTGGGCGACGGCCAAGGAGTTCCCGCCGCATCTAACGACCATCGTGCCGGTGGCATCGCCGATGCCGGGCGTCGACTATCCGATGCAGCACAACATGTTCTACGCCTACGACATGCAGTGGCTGACCTTGGTTAGCGGTCACACGGCGCAGGAAAAGATCTTCGGCGACGGCAATTTCTGGTCTTCCCGGTTCCGGCGCTGGTATGAGGCACACGCGCCGTTCAACGAGCTCGACGAATACGTCGGCAATCCCTCGCCGATCTTCCAGACCTGGATTTCGCACCCGATGCCGGATGCCTATTGGGACAGCTTCAGACCGACGCCCGGCGAGTACGCGAAGCTGAGCCTGCCGATCCTTTCAATTTGCGGCCAGTACGATGGCGATCAGCCGGGCGCGCTCGCGTTCTATCGCGAACACATGCAGTACGGTTCGGCTGCGGACAGAGGCCGTCACTGGCTCATCATCGGTCCATGGGACCATGCCGGCACCCGTACGCCGAAAGCCGAAGTCGGTGGCCTCAAGTTCGGCCCCGCTTCACTGCTCGACATGAATCGGTTGCACAAGGCCTGGTTCGACTGGACCATGAAGGACGGCAAGAAGCCCGATTTGCTCAAGGACCACGTCGCCTATTATGTCACCGGCGAGGAAGCCTGGCGTTACGCGCCCACGCTCGATGCCGTGACCGCGCGCAGCGAACCGATGTATCTTGATTCGACCGCATCGCGCGCCAACAGCGCATTCGCCTCGGGCGATCTGCGGCGCGACCATGCCGGCAGCGGGGCGCCGGATCACTATGTCTACGATCCGCTCGACACGAGTTCCGCGGAGTGGGAGTCCGATCAGGACGAGAGCGGACTGACCGACCAGCGCGATGTGCTGCTGTCGTCCGGCAAGCTGTTGGTCTATCACACGCCTGAATTCACCAGCGATACCGATATCGCCGGGTTCTTCAGGCTCTCGGTCTGGATCGGCCTGGATCGACCCGATACCGATCTGGCCGCCGACATTTTCGAGATCAAGCCCGATGGCAGCAGTGTTTTCCTGGGTGGCGACGGAATCCGCGCGCGCTATCGCAACAGCCTGCGCAAGGCCGAGTTGGTTGATCCCGGCAAGATCGAACGCTACGATTTCGAACACTTCACATTCAGCGCGCGGCGCATTGCGAAAGGCAGCCGCCTGCGTCTCGTCATTGGTCCGGTCAACTCAATGTATGCCGAGAAGAACTACAACTCCGGCGGTGTGGTTGCGCATGAATCCGGCAAGGATGCGCGCACCGTGACGGTGACGCTGTACCATGATGCCGGGCATCCGAGTGCGTTGTACCTGCCGATTGCCGCCACGTCCTCGGTTGCCCACTAGCGCGGGCCGTCTTGTGCACGAACGGCCGGTGATCCCGTTGGCGCGCGTTACCAGCGCGGCGAAGGCCGACCGTGCGCGCAACGGTTTCGCCACATGCATCGGCACCGACGTTCGCAGGATCGAGCGATGACCGCAACATCTCATGACCTGATCGTTCTCGGTGCCGGATCCGGCGGGCTCGCCACGGCCTTTCGGGCGGCACGGCACGGCGCGAAAGTCGCGCTGCTGGAGCCGGGCGCACTCGGCGGCACCTGCGTCAATCTCGGCTGCGTGCCGAAAAAGGCGATGTGGCTCGCGGCCGAACTCGCCGATCAACAACAGCTTGCGCGAGAAGTCGGTTTTGCCGCGTCGCCAGGTGCGTTCGACTGGCCGGCATTCGTCAAGCGCCGCCAGCAATACATCGCCAACATCCATGCGAGCTATCGCGACCGCATCGCCAGTCACGGCATCGACCTGATCGAAGCCGCCGGTCGCTTTTCGGATGCGCACACGATCGTGGCGGACGCACGCGAGTTCAAGTCGAACCATATCCTCATAGCGACCGGTTCGCGTCCGCGCCGGCCGGATCTTCCAGGCTGCGAACTCGGCATCGACTCCGACGGATTCTTCGCACTCGAGCATCGCCCGCAAAGCATCGCGGTGGTCGGTGGCAGTTACATTGCCGTCGAGCTGGCCGGTGTCCTGCATGCACTCGGCGCACGCGTACGTCTTTTCGTACGTTCCAGGCAGCTTCTGCGATCCTTCGATCAGGAACTGGCCGGTGCCTTGTGCGATGCGATGTCCGCGCGCGGTATCGAGTTGGTGTTTGGTTGCCAGCCGCTGGCGGCGACGCATGAAGATGATGACAAGTACGCGCTGCATTTCGGCGCCGACGACGTTGCCCGAGGCTTCGACACGCTGATCTGGGCAACCGGCCGCGCACCGAACAGCGAGGCGCTCGACCTCGAAGTCGCCGGGATCGAGCGTGATTCGAGCGGCAATATCGTGACCGACGAGTGGCAGGACACCAATCTCGAAGGTGTACACGCGGTCGGCGACGTGACCGGTCGAATCGCGTTGACGCCGGTGGCGATCGCGGCGGGCCGCCACCTCGCCGATCGGCTGTTCGGCGGTCGCGCGCAGGCCAGGCTCGATTACACCAACATTCCGACCGTGATCTTTTCGCACCCGCCTTTTGCAACGGTGGGGTTGTCGGAGGCGCAGGCCGCTGCCGAACACGGCGATGCGGTCAGCATCCATCGCGCGCGTTTCCGACCGATGCTGACCGCGCTCGCCGGGCGCGAAGAACGCTCGCTCATGAAACTGGTCTGCGTGGGCGATGAGCAACGTGTCATCGGCATTCACATGCTCGGTCCGGGCGTCGACGAAATGCTGCAAGGGTTCGCGGTTGCCATACGGATGGGGGTGCGCAAGGCCGATCTCGACGCAACCGTCGCGATCCACCCGACTTCGGCCGAGGAACTGGTCCTCATGTCGTAGCGGCACGCGTCACGTGGCGACGCGTTCGGCCGGGGCCGCGTCGCGCCCCGGACGGGTCCATGGCCTTGCATCCGCCCGATTTGAACGTCGATTCTTTCCGGGCCGTGCTGTGGCCGGAACCAGTGTTGGGTTTGTGACGGCCGCAAGCGGATCAGCGACCGGACAACCAGGACGGACGGTTGCGGCTCCGCCAGCATGCCGTTCGCATTGAGCCGGGAGCCCGGGACGACTTGTCGGCAGAGACAGGAACAAGCCGGGATGCGGCCATTGCACATCCCGCGATTTTCACGGCGCAGTACCCGCCGGTGCGGGTCACTCGTGCGAAGCACTGTCCGAACC
>JBAVZT010000232.1:0-2570 GCA_049588955.1 Rhodanobacteraceae bacterium
CTCGCGCTGTCGTTCGCGACATCCGGTGTGAATGCGGCGACCATTACGGTCAACTCCAACGCCGACACCGCTGCCGACGACGGCGTTTGCACGCTGCGCGAAGCCATCGTTTCGGCCGATACGAATACCGGCTCTGGCGGGAGTCCCGGCGAATGCGTGGCCGGCGAACCGCTGCCGACGGTCGACACGATCGCATTCGCGATTCCCGGCTCCGGCGTGCATACCCTGCAACCGGTCGCTTCGCTGCCCGCCCTGACCGAGGCGGTCCTCATCGACGGGTACACCCAGCCCGGCGCGAGCCCCAATTCCCTGGCCATAGGTGACGATGCGGTGCTGCTGATCGAAATCGACGGCAGCGGACTCACCGCCAACCTGTTCCAGCTCCAGGGCGGCGGCGCGACGTTGCGCGGACTGGTGATCAACCGCGTTCAAGCCAACACCTTCGCGATCGGCAGCTCCGACAATACGATCGAAGGCAATTTCATTGGTACCGATCCGTCCGGAATGAGCTATCTCGGCACCAACGAGACCGTCATGAACGTGCAGTTCTCGAACAACCGCATCGGCGGCACTGAGCCGGCATCACGCAATGTCATCGCGGCCACCGTCGCACTCGGCTCCGCCACGCTTTACGTGCAGGGTGGCAACACGATGATCCAGGGCAACTACATCGGCGTGAATGCCGCAGGCAGCGGTCCGCTGCAGCCCGACGATCGTCCCACCAACGGCATCGAGCTCATCGGCTCCGCTCCCGACACCCTGATCGGCGGCTCGACGCCGGGAGCCGGCAACGTGATTCTTGCCAACAACGTCGGCATCGACCTCAGATCCACGAGCGCCAACGTCACCATCCAGGGCAACTTCATCGGAACCGACGCAACCGGTAGCGTCGGTCTCGGCGGCGGCGTCGGCATCAGCGGGTCCGCTGCAGTACCCGCCCTCACGATCGGCGGAGCCGAGCCGCTGGCCGGCAATCTGATCTCGGGCGGCACGGTCGGCATCCTGTTCTTCCAGTCCGAATCCGACCTGGTCATCCAGGGCAACAGGATCGGCACCGACGCCAGCGGTACACAACCGATCTCAAATTCCAGCGACGGCATATCCGGCGGCGGGACCATTCGGGGCCTGATCGGTGGAACCGAGCCGGACGAGGCGAACACGATCGCGTTCAACTGTGGCCGCGGGATCGACCTCCAATCCTCGACGGCATGGACAATCCTCGGCAACTCGATCTACTCGAACAGCAGTGACGGTATCCTCAATTTCGACGCCGGATCGCATCCTCCACCGCAGATAACGTCGCTGTCGATCAACGCCGGCATCGCGACGGTCTCCGGAACGCTGGACGCGACCGCGTCCACGACATTTCGTATCGAGTTCTTCGGCAACGTCGTCTGCGATCCTTCCGGCGCCGGCGAAGGTCGCAGCTTTATCGGCACCACCGACGTAACCACCGACGCCGATGGTCACGCAGACTTCGGTCCGCTCGATTTCGCCGTGCCGGGTGGCGAGATAGTGATTACGGCGACCGCTACCGACCCTGATGGCTCCACCTCTGCGTTCGCACAGTGCGCCGGCTTGGCGGACCTGCTCTTCCACAGCGGTTTCGAGCCGGCTGTCTGCGGCGGAGGATTGGAGTGACGACAGCGGCAGACCGCTGGACGCCGTGCCGGCGCCGCAACCATGCGGCAAACGCCGCCCTTGGTGATTGCGCGACAAGGCGGATGCAGCGGCAGTCCAGCTTGCGACCGGCGGCGGTGGTTCGTCGATACATGCCGAAGCCTGCCGATCGAAATGTCGGATATCGACTCAGGCGATCGTCGGCACCGCCCGCACGGCTGCGGCAAGTTCGTCGGCGAGTCGCGTCACCAGGGCGGCATCGTCCGCTTCGACGGTGACGCGCACCAGCGGCTCGGTGCCGGATGCACGCAGCACCACGCGACCGCGCCCGGCCAGCGCATCCTGAACATGCGACAAGGTACGCTGTACGCCGGCCTGGGCGATCAGCTCGGCGCCGCCGGACACACGGATGTTCAACGTGGTCTGCGGCACCTTGTGCATGCCGCTCACCGCCTCGTCGAGTCGCTGCCCACGACGGTTCAGCACGTCCAGCACCTGCAACGCGCTGACGATCCCGTCGCCGCTGCTGGCCCGGTCCAGACACAGGATATGGCCCGAAGCTTCCCCGCCGAGCACGCCGCCATGCTGCTTCAGCAGCGCAAGCACGTGACGGTCGCCGACTTTCGCGCGCAGGAACGGCACCTTCAGAGTGCCCAGCGCCTGCTCCAGACCGAAATTGGTCATCAGCGTGCCGACCACCGGGCCGCGCAGGCGTCCCTTGTCACGCCAGTCGATCGCAAGCAGATACAGCAGCTGATCCCCATCGACCGCGTTTCCCGCGCGATCGACCATCTGCACGCGATCGCCATCACCATCGAACGCGATACCGAGATCGGCACCCGCGGCGACAACCGCCTGCTCGAGAGCGTCCGGTCGGGTCGAGCCGCAGTCGCGATTGATATTGAGGCCATCGGGCGCGACACCGATTGCGCTGACGTTGGCACCGAGTT
>JBAVZT010000233.1:0-2423 GCA_049588955.1 Rhodanobacteraceae bacterium
ACCGTGGATCGTCAGCAGTCCGAAACCGCCGTGGAACGGGACCGAAGAGAAATAGTTCTCGGCGAAGATGTCGGAAAACGTCCAGTAGCTGTAACACGTCACCCGATCGGCGACATCGAGGAAATTCTTGACCAGGAACGCCGCGGCGTATGGCTCGTCGTGCCGCTGGAAGAACGGGTTGGACGAGCTCGACCATTCGGTGTAGCAGAGCGGCGTGTCGCCCGCCGCGGCGCGCGTTTCCTCGACCCGCTGCTTGAGAATCCCGCGCGTCGCAAGGGTCAGTTGCTGTTCGGTATCGTCGCCGGGTTTGCCGAACGCGTCGGTCGGATAATGGTGCGTCGATATGAAATCGTACGGCAGCTTTTCGCGCGTGCAGAACGCCGCGAAATCGGCGATCCATTCGTCGTTCGCGGTGGCCGGTCCGCCGACGCGCAACTGCGCGTCAATGGCCTTGAGCGTCGTCGCGGTATGCCGGTACAGCTCGAAATAATCGGCCTGGCTGCCAGTCCAGAACATCGACAGGTTCGGCTCGTTCCAGACCTCGAAATACCACTCGCGCACTTCGTCGAGACCGTAGCGACCGACCCAGTGACGCACCAGGGCGCCGATCAGTTCGTCCCACTGCGCCATGTCCCGCGGCGGCGTGACATTGGCGCGGTAACTGAAGACGGTCTGCCCCCCGGACGACAGTGCCGACGGCATGAAACTCAGTTCCACGAACGGGCGCATGCCGATGTCGCGCAGGAAATCGACGATCAGATCGGCGTTGTGGAAGCCGTACAGCAGCGTGTCGCATTCGTCGAGCAGCGTCGCCATGTCGTCATCGAGGATGGCATGGAAGCGCACGTGACGAACGCCGAGTTCCGCATGGGCACGGCGCATCTGCGCCTGCCAGTCGGCGCGCAGCGCCAGTCGCGCGTGTCCGCTGCCGATCGTGTGCGACCAGACGTGCCGCAAAGGCACGCCGGGCTGCTCGCAGTTGCAATGAAAACGCGGCACCGCCGGCCCCATGATCGGCGTGCGTACGCCGAAGTCACGCCGCGATCATCGCAGCGCAGCAGCCATCGACCGGCGCGGTGCCGGAAAAGTTCGACTGCGCGGTCGACGCGCAGGATGCGGGACGGCCGTTTTCCGGGATCAGCGCGCCTTGAAGCGATCCGGATAGGCCGCGTTGATGCGTTCCCACGCATCGCGCGCCGCCGGTTCAGCATCCTCCCACGACATTTCGAAGTTGGCCGGATCGGCGCTCCAGTCTTCCTGCAGGACATCGCGGACTTCATCCCAGGACTTGTCCACGTAGGTTGCCCGCGATTCCCATCCATAGCGGTAGGCCGGGCGGTAAAAATCGAACACGGCCCCTTCCTTGATGTAAGGCCGGGACGCGTAATACTTGTTCCAGTACGCTTCCTCGGCGGCCGCATCGATCGCATCGACGAGTTCGTGCTCGTCCGCTTGCCTCGTTGCCGTTGCGTCGGCGGATACGCTTTGCGGCTGCGCCTTCCCGTTACTGCGCGGAGCGCTGTTGCCGTTGTGGTTCAAATTCATCATCGTCTTTCTCCATTCCGAGCGATCGCGTGCCGCTCCTCACCAGAGGATCGCAAGTCGCGTGCCACTCTCGCGGCGAAGGTCGCGGCCCGAGGTGCGAGCGCGCCGAGGCGTGTTGCGGCTCGTAGTGGACCCGACGCACCGGCGCGTGCGTGCGCGTCGGAGTCGCAAGACCATTTGCATAATGCATTGCCGCATGCCGGCGCCCGCGCAGTTTGCATGGCCTGGACACGGTTCGACGGCGGCAATCACGGCCCTGTCCAAGCCCCTGTGCGCCTCCGACCGACCTGCTTCGGCTGGTGCGGAACTTGCTCTTCGATTGGGCAGGAGGAACCTGCGCAGGGATGCGCACCCCTTTTGACCATCGGAGGTCACATGCAACGCACATCGGGAACTTGCGCGATCGCGATCGCCCTTCTGGTGGGAGCCGGCTTGAGCAGCGGCCCTGCGCTCGGCGCTTCCACCTCGAAGTCGAACGCAGACAACCAGACCTTCGTTCGCAAGGCAACCATCGGCGGGATGACCGAAATCCAGCTGAGCCAGCTCGCGCGGACCAGGAGCAGCAACGATCAGGTGCGGCAATTCGCCGACCTCATGATCACCGATCATCAGCAGGCCGGCGACAAGCTCGACAAGATCGCCCGGCAGGACGGCTGGCAGGTGCCGACGGCGCTCGACGCGAAAGAACAGAAGGCGCTCGACGCGTTGAAGACCCGATCCGGCACGGAATTCGACCGCGCCTACGCCGCAAAGATGAAGCACGACCACGTCCTCGCCGTTGCGCTGTTCAAGCGCGAGGCGGCCAGTGGCAAGTCCGCGGACCTCAAGGCGTTTGCGAGCGAGACGCTGCCGACCCTCGAAGAGCATCTGAAGAAAGC
>JBAVZT010000234.1:0-2221 GCA_049588955.1 Rhodanobacteraceae bacterium
GTCGAGTACATCATGCGCGACGTGCAGTGGGGCTGGCTGATCCGCTACATGCACGAGGTCGGCGCCTCGATGTTCTTCGTCGTGGTCTATCTGCACATGTTTCGCGGCCTGATGTATGGCTCCTACAAGAAGCCGCGCGAACTGGTGTGGCTGCTCGGCATGCTGATCTTCCTGGTGCTGATGGCGGAAGCGTTCATGGGCTACGTATTGCCGTGGGGCAACATGTCGTTCTGGGGCGCCAAGGTCATCATTACGCTGTTCAGCGCCGTTCCCGTGATCGGCGATACGCTGGTGCAATGGATCATGGGCGATTACCTGCCCTCGGGCGCCACGCTCAATCGCTTCTTCGCGTTGCACGTGATCGCGCTTCCGCTGGTCCTGCTGCTGCTGGTGGTCCTGCATCTGGCCGCGTTGCACGAAGTCGGCTCGAACAATCCCGATGGCGTCGAGATCAAGAAGAACAAGGGGCCGGACGGCCATCCGCTCGACGGCATTCCGTTCCATCCCTACTACACGGTCAAGGATTTGTTCGGGACCGGCTTTTTCCTGATCATCTGCGCTTTCATCATTTTCTTTCAGCCGGGTGTCGGCGGCTGGTTTCTCGAACCCGACAATTTCATTCCGGCCAACAACCTGGTGACCCCGGAGGCGATCAAGCCGGTCTGGTACTTCACGCCGTTCTACGCGATCGTGCGCATGATTCCGGCCAAGCTGCCCGGCGTGCTCGCGATGTTCTCGTCGATCTTCCTGCTTTTTCTGGTTCCGTGGCTGGATCGCGGCAAGGTCAAATCGATCCGCTACCGCGGACGCGGCTACAAGATTGCGCTCGGCGTGTTCGCGCTGGTGTTTCTTCTGCTCGGCACGATCGGCGCGGACAAGACCGCCGAGTGGATTCCGGAAATCTTCGGTCCCGATGCCAACGTGACCTTCATCGAAAACATTTTCGGCCGTATTCTGGTGGTGTCGTATTTCGGATTTTTCGTGTTCCTCTGGGTCTATACGTTTTTCGGCTTCGAGAGGACCAAGCCGGTGCCGGAGCGGGTGACGACGCATGACTAAGCTGAAGCGGCACCCCATCGCTGCACCACAGTTGGATCGATCGTTGCCGTACCGGCTGCTGCTGGCCCTCATGGCCGGCTTGCTGCTGGCAGGCGGGCTGTTCGGCAGCAAGGCGCGTGCCGGGGAGGGCAACGGCCTTGAGGCGGCGAATACCCGCATCGATGCGACCGCTTCGGTGCAGCGCGGCGCCAAACTTTTCTTCAACTATTGCTCCGGCTGCCACTCGCTGGAGTATCTGCGCTATTCGCGTATCGCGGAAGATCTGGGGCTCGGCGACGATGAGGTCGCGCGCAGCCTGATTTTTACCGGAGCCAAGATCGGCGATCACGCGCTCAGCCACATGCCGCCTGCCGACGCGCAGAAATGGTTCGGCAAGGCGCCGCCTGATCTGTCGCTGGAGGCCCGCGCCAAGGGTCCGGACTGGATCTACAGCTATCTGCAGTCGTTCTATCTGGACCCGAGCCGCCCGGTCGGCTGGAACAACACGGTATTTCCGAACGCGTCGATGCCCAATCCGCTTTGGGAGTTGCAAGGTTTGCAGACCGCCGTTTACAAACCCGGCGAAGCGAGCCACGATGCAGTCATAGGGCGGCTGGAATTGGCCCGGCCCGGAAGCCAGAACGGGGAGGAGTTTGCGCAGACAGCGCGCGACATCACTGCGTTCCTGCAATACGCCGGCGAACCGGCGGCGCTCAAACGCGAGTCGATGGGCGTCTGGGTGGTGTTGTATCTGGCCGCATTCACTTTCATCGCGTGGTTCCTGAAGAAGGAATACTGGAAGGACGTCCATTGAAACAATCTGCGGCGATCGCCGGCCAGGTCAAGGGGTTGACGCAACCTTGGGGCCGGTTGTGTCGATTGCAGCCGCCGGAGGGGGGAATCGGATGACCGCATTGTCAGCGCGCCGCGGGCGCGAAAACCGCAACCGGCAGGAAGGCGTGTCCAGCATTGCGTTGAACCCGCGCTCACGCACGGTCCTGACCCTGTATTCGGCGCGCGACTGCGTGCATTGCCATCGGGTGCGCCTGGTGCTTGCTGCCAAAGGTGTCGTGTTCGATCAGGTGCCGGTGGATCTCGACGATCCGCCCGAGGACCTGCTGGATCTCAATCCCTACAATTCGGTACCGACACTGGTCGATCGCGATCTGGTCCTGTACGACAC